>NZ_JBFRPJ010000051.1:0-134422 GCF_041471945.1 Vibrio sp. 10N.261.51.A4 | reverse complement strand
TTTGTGTATAAGAGACAGCCGTAAAGGAGCCTTTCTTAATTTGAGCTCCCCAACACAATTATTATGCTCTCGCGCTACACGTGCGAGCATAGCTAAAAATACCTAACTTGGTTCAAAGCTTTAGTTTCAAGACTAGAGAATGAATGTTGTTTGAGGTAAGTTGAAACAATCATTCCCAACTTTCATGAATATAACCCAATGCTACTCGAAGGAATCGAAACTCTACTGGTATTGAGTAAAGCAAAGACCATGAGCCGCACAGGCAGTTTGCTTTATATCAGCCAATCAGCGGTCAGCAAACGGATTGCGAATTTAGAAAAGAAGCTAGGTAAAAAGCTCATTGAACCGAGTGGCCGACAGATAAAACTCACGCCAGATGCGATAGCATTAATCGAGAGTATTGGCCCGACATTCAATGAACTTCGTGGGCTTATTTATGAACAGCAAGAGTTGGAAGATACCACTCTCATCACCCTAGACAGCAATAAGTCTCTGATAGCCGGTTATTTAGGTGAGATGATGGGCCAATTTATCCAGCAAGATAAGTACATCACCATTACCACCAACCACACGCCGAGAATTATCGAACGGGTGCAGTCCGGCAAGGCGACCTTGGGGTTGTGTGCTGGCTTACTGCCACCACATCATGGGTTGATGACCTTCCATCTTTTTGATGAACCGTTTTACATAGTGAGTAAGTCGCCGCTAACGGATCTCCCTCCAATGGTCATCACTAACGACATGACCAATCCAGCCAATTCTTATCAACTTTCTGTATTAGAAAAATTTGGTATCAAACCCTTGATGGAGATGGATGCCTACACCGCAGCGGCGCAACTTGCATTGGGCGGGACTGGGCCAGCGTTGATCCCGCTCTCTATCGTAAAAACACTCAATATTGAGCCTCAATATCTGTATAGCTTCACCGAATTAGCAGGCTTGATTCGGCCGATTCATATCTGTGTCAGACCAAATAGTTACCAGTCTCCACGAGTTAAAACACTGATAGAATCCATTGTTGATGCTGTTCCCAAAGCAGTTTAGACGCCATTAGCATCGACATCACGATCACAAGGGGGCGAATCCATTTCTGCCCTTTTGTCACCACCACTTTAGCGCCAAGCTGAGCGCCCATAAATCCACCGACCGCCATCACTAATCCCAACTCCCAAATAGGCAAACCAGCCAAAATAAAGAAAATTAAGGCAGCGATATTCGAGGTAAAGTTAAGTACTTTAGTACGCGCCGTAGCATCGACTAACGAGAAGTGACCAATAGCAACAAAGCAGACGGTGAAGATAGAACCTGTTCCTGGGCCAAAAAAGCCATCATATAAACCCACGCCGCCACCAATACACAGAGCAAACATCGCCTCAGAGATCTTCTGTTTTCCTTCAGACGCTCTAGTTTGGGGTGCCAACAGGAAATAGAGAGAGATAGCGATAAGCAGCAGTGGGATAACACTGGTCAGTAGGCTCGCATCAATGTGCTGGACTAACTCAGCGCCAATTGCAGAGCCAATAAAGGTACAAAAGATAGCAAGGCGCATCTCTTTGATGCTGACGATACCGTTGCGCACGAAATACCAACTCGCGGAGAAGCTGCCAAATGAGCTTTGGAGTTTGTTGGTTGCCAGTGCCTGCGTGGGTGGAACTCCAGCCGCTAGCAATGCAGGTAGAGTCAGTAACCCACCGCCGCCAGCCATTGCATCAATAAAGCCTGCTGCCGTTGCAACAACAAACAAGATAGCCAATATTTCTAGAGTAATTTCCATATACCCAACGCCTTAAAATCCTGTGTAGCGACAAGTTACCACTCACAGCAGACGAGCAATAACGAAACACAAGATTCTAACCTATTCCAAATATTCATCATTAAGCTACCGCGGAATAACAGACATAAAAAAGCCCACTCCGAGGAGTGGGCTTTGAGCATTTATATCCGCATATCAGCGATACACTTTAGGCGATTAAGCTTGAGAAGCTTTAACCTGAGCGTGTAGCTCTTGAACTGAAGTTACTGACGTTTTCGCGTCTGCAGTGTGCGCCATACAAGTCGCGAATGCAGCATTTAGCGTAGTCGTGTAGTTAACTTTCTCAGCAAGTGCACCACGACGAAGAACTTTAGAATCTTCAATCGCTTGACGGCCAGCTGCAGTGTTCACGATGTACGTATACTCGTTGTTCTTGATACGGTCAAGAATGTGAGGACGACCTTCGTGTACCTTGTTTACTAGACGTGGGTTGATGCCCGCTTCGCCAAGGATAACCGCAGTACCGTGAGTTGCGTCTAGCTGGTAACCAAGCTTAGATAGTTTAGATGCTAGGTCAACAACACGCTCTTTGTCGCCTTCGCGAACAGAAAGAAGTGCACGACCGCCTTCTGGGTAGATGTTACCACAACCCAATTCAGCTTTAGAGTATGCTTCTGCGAACGTCGCACCAACACCCATAACTTCACCAGTAGAGCGCATTTCTGGGCCTAACAGTGGGTCAACACCAGGGAACTTGTTGAATGGAAGTACAACTTCTTTCACTGAGTAGTAAGGTGGGATGATTTCTTTCGTAAAGCCTTGAGACTCTAGAGATTGACCCGCCATTACACGAGCGGCAATCTTAGCGATTGGCGCACCAGTTGCTTTAGATACGAATGGAACCGTACGTGCTGCACGAGGGTTAACCTCGATTAGGTACACTTCATTGTTCTTAACAGCAAACTGCGTGTTCATCAGACCACGAACACCCAACTCGAACGCTAGCTTTTCAACTTGCTCGCGCATTACGTCTTGGATTTCTTGGCTTAGCGTGTATGCAGGAAGAGAACATGCTGAGTCACCAGAGTGAACACCCGCTTGCTCGATGTGCTCCATAATACCGCCGATTACAACGCGCTCACCGTCACAAATCGCATCTACGTCTACTTCAACAGCGTCATCTAGGAAGCTATCAAGTAGTACTGGAGATTCGTTGGATACGCTAACTGCTTCGTTGAAGTAGCGACGTAGGTCTTGCTCGTCGTATACGATTTCCATCGCACGACCACCAAGTACGTAAGAAGGACGTACAACAAGTGGGAAGCCGATTTCTCGAGATTTCTCTACCGCTTGCTCCATTGTTGTTACTGTCGCGTTTTCTGGTTGAAGTAGGCCTAGACGGTCTACAGCAACTTGGAAACGCTCACGGTCTTCTGCACGGTCGATTGCGTCTGGGCTAGTACCGATGATTGGTACGCCAGCAGCTTCAAGAGCACGTGCCAGTTTAAGTGGCGTTTGACCACCGTACTGAACGATAACGCCTTTTGGCTTCTCAACACGAGCGATTGCTAGTACGTCTTCCAGAGTTACTGGTTCGAAGTACAGACGGTCAGACGTATCGTAGTCTGTAGAAACTGTCTCAGGGTTACAGTTAACCATGATAGTTTCGTAGCCATCTTCACGTAGCGCTAGTGATGCGTGTACACAACAGTAGTCAAATTCAATGCCTTGGCCGATACGGTTTGGACCGCCGCCTAGAATCATGATTTTTTCTTTGTCTGTTGGGTTTGCTTCACACTCGTCATCGTAAGATGAGTACATGTAAGCCGTATCTGAAGAGAACTCAGCTGCACACGTATCTACACGCTTGTATACCGGGTGGATATCGTATTGGTCACGTAGACGACGGATTTCGCTTTCCGCTACACCTAGAATCTTAGATAGGCGCGCATCAGCAAAACCTTTACGCTTAAGCTTGTTTAGCTCGTCTTTATTTAGACCAGCAAAGCCTTTCGCTTTAAGTTCTTGCTCTAGCTTAACGATGTCTTCGATTTGAACTAGGAACCAACGGTCGATTTGCGTTAGGTTGAATACACCATCTACCGACATACCAGCACGGAATGCGTCAGCGATGTACCAAATACGCTCTGCGCCAGCTTCTTTAAGTTCGTGACGGATAGTCGTTAGAGCATCTGGTGCGTCTAGGTCTACCATTTCGTCAAAACCAGTCGCGCCAACTTCTAGGCCGCGAAGTGCTTTTTGTAGAGATTCTTGTTGGTTACGGCCGATAGCCATAACTTCACCAACCGACTTCATTTGCGTCGTTAGGCGGTCGTTAGCACCTGCAAACTTCTCGAAGTTAAAACGAGGAATCTTAGTTACTACGTAGTCGATTGTTGGTTCGAATGATGCTGGAGTTGCGCCGCCAGTGATGTCATTCATTAGCTCGTCTAGCGTGAAACCAACAGCCAGTTTCGCTGCAATCTTAGCGATTGGGAAACCTGTTGCTTTAGATGCTAGTGCAGAAGAGCGAGATACACGTGGGTTCATTTCGATGATAACCATACGGCCATCTTTCGGGTTGATACCAAACTGTACGTTTGAACCACCTGTTTCAACACCAATCTCACGCAGTACTGCTAGAGATGCGTTACGCATTAGTTGGTATTCTTTATCTGTCAGCGTTTGAGCTGGAGCCACAGTGATTGAGTCACCTGTGTGAATACCCATTGGGTCGAAGTTTTCAATCGCACATACGATGATGCAGTTGTCGTTTTTGTCACGAACCACTTCCATCTCGTACTCTTTCCAACCGATAAGTGATTCATCGATAAGAAGTTCATTAGTTGGAGATAGATCCAAACCACGACGACAGATTTCTTCAAATTCTTCTTTGTTGTAAGCGATACCGCCACCAGTACCACCCATCGTGAACGATGGACGAATGATACAAGGGAAGCCAACCATGTCTAAAACTTTGTAAGCTTCTTCCATCGTTTTCGCTGTATCAGCAGTTGGACACTCAAGGCCAATTGCTTTCATTGCTTTATCGAAGCGTGAACGGTCTTCTGCTTTATCGATAGCGTCAGCCGTTGCACCAATCATTTCAACACCGAACTCTTCAAGAACGCCGTGCTTTTCTAGGTCTAGAGCACAGTTCAATGCAGTTTGGCCACCCATAGTAGGTAGAACTGCATCAGGCTTCTCTTTAGCGATGATGTTACGCACAACTTCCCATTGGATAGGCTCGATGTAAGTTGCATCTGCCATATCTGGGTCAGTCATGATTGTCGCTGGGTTCGAGTTCACAAGAATAACTCGGTAACCTTCTTCGCGAAGCGCTTTACAAGCTTGAGCACCAGAGTAATCGAACTCACATGCTTGGCCGATAACGATCGGGCCAGCACCTAGAATAAGAATACTTTTAATGTCAGTACGTTTTGGCATTGTCTACTACTCCGAATTACGCTGTGTGCTGTTTGATTAGTTCAATAAAGTGGTCGAATAACGGCGCTGCGTCTTCTGGACCTGGGCTCGCTTCAGGGTGACCTTGGAAGCTGAATGCTGGTTTGTCTGTACGGTGAATACCTTGTAGAGAACCATCAAATAGTGATTTGTGCGTTGCACGTAGTGTCTCTGGAAGGGTTTCTTCGTCAGCAGCAAAGCCGTGGTTTTGCGAAGTAATCATCACAACATCACGATCTAAATCTTTAACCGGGTGGTTTGCACCGTGGTGACCAAACTTCATCTTCACTGTCTTAGCGCCTGACGCAAGAGCAAGAATCTGGTGACCTAGACAGATACCGAAGATTGGTAAGCCTTTTTCTAGGAACACTTTTGTCGCTTCAATTGCGTAAGTACATGGTTCTGGGTCACCAGGGCCGTTTGAAAGGAAAACACCGTCTGGGTTCAGAGCAAGTACTTCTTCAGCTGAAGTCTCAGCAGGAACAACCGTTAGGCGGCAGCCGCGGTCAACAAGCATTCGTAGGATGTTTCGTTTTGCACCGAAGTCATAAGCAACAACGTGGTATGGCAATTCTGAGTCTGCTTTCGCTTCAGGAAGTCCACCCGTAAGCGTCCACGAACCTTGTTTCCATTGATACGCTTCTTTTGTTGTAACTTCTTTCGCAAGGTCCATACCTTTCAGGCCAGGGAATTCTTTTGCTTTAGCAAGAGCTAGAGCTTCGTCTAGGTTTCCATCGTTTACTGAAGAGCCAGCTACGATACAACCGTTCTGTGCGCCTTTTTCACGAAGAATACGCGTCAGCTTACGAGTATCGATATCAGCGATACCAACAACGTTTTGCGACTTAAGGTAATCAGAAAGGGATTGTTCATTACGGAAGTTAGAAGCGATTAGAGGGAGATCGCGAATCACAAGGCCTTGAGCGTGGATTGAAGAAGATTCTTCGTCTTCGGAATTGGTTCCGGTATTGCCAATGTGAGGGTAAGTAAGGGTAACGATTTGTTGAGAATAGGAAGGATCAGTGAGGATTTCTTGGTACCCCGTCATCGAGGTATTAAAAACGACTTCACCAACTGCAGAACCTACAGCGCCAATGGCTTCACCGTGAAATACTGTCCCATCTTCTAGGACGAGTAGTGCTGACTTCTTCAAGACAACCTCCAGAAATAAAAATGCATTAAAATTGATTTAATTTGCAAATCTACCTTCCTGCAACACCAAAAACTGCGTGTTTATGGAAATTAGACAAATTGGCGGTATTTTAGTGATCTGCGTGATACGTGTCAACATTTAACTCAAAAGAAATTAAACATTTGTAAGGACTAATTCAATTTACCCCCTCAAAGCTCCAAAAGTTCAACTTTCATACGCATTTAGCTCGAATATTACGATTTTCTAATTTTCACCCCTCATTTTAGCCAACCATAGAGTGATAAAAATATCAGCAACAAAACGCAATCGATAAATACCAAGAGAAAACATGACAATTTAAAGATCTAAAACAAAAAACATACTAAAGACCACATAAACAGCATAGAAATGGAGTCAAAAAGGCGATAAGAAGAAAGTAGAAGGAAGATCGGAGAAGTGAGATTACTAAGGAAAAGGCACCAAATAAAGAAAGCGCCGGCAATTGCCAGCGCATAAATATCTATTTATAGGTCATTCAAACCTAGGACATCCGTCATGGTATAAAAGCCTGCTGGTTTATCATTTAACCAAACCGCGGCCTTGATTGCGCCATTAGCAAAGGTCATTCGATCAGTGGCTTTATGGGTAATTTCCACTCGTTCACCGATATCAGCAAACATAGCGGTGTGTTCACCAATAATGTCACCGGCACGAATCGTCGCGAAACCAATCTCATCTTTAGTGCGCTCGCCAGTAATACCCTCGCGTGACCATACAGCTACATCGTTCAGCTCGTTGCCCATAGCACCCGCAATAGCTTCGCCCATACCAATCGCAGTACCTGACGGTGCATCGACTTTATGACGGTGATGAGCCTCAACGATCTCGACATCACAGTAATCGCCCATCACTTTAGCGGCCTTCTCTAGCAGCTTAAAGACCAGGTTCACACCAACGCTGTAGTTAGGTGCCATTACGATAGCCATCTCTTTTGAAGCAGCATCAATCACCTGCTTCTCTTCTTCAGAGAAGCCCGTTGTACCGATGATCAGTTTTTTACCGTGACGTTTACAAAGTTCAATATTCGCTAATGTGCTAACAGGGGCAGTAAAATCGACAATCACATCAAACTCTTCGATGGCTTTAGACAAATCATCGACTAAAGCAACATCAAAACGACCTTCACCGCATAACTCGCCGACATCTACGCCGACCAAAGATGACTCTGGACGCTCTGAACCAGCTCCAACACTTGCTTCTGAATTATGATGAGCGGCTTTCACCAAGTTGCGGCCCATGCGGCCCGCTGCTCCTGCAATTGCAATTCTTACCACTGCGAATATCTCCATTGTTTTGGTTACCGTTGCCACTTATCTCTTGCAGCAACGTTCAATCGATTAATCTCTTTAAACTAACAACAATCTCAAACTCAGGCTAGCAATTACGAAAACTCTTTTATTACTCGCTCTAAAATTGGCACATTTGCCTCTGGGAAGGCGTATTGATTCAATGATTCTAGGCTTACCCATTCACCTTGCTGACCTTCTTTACCATAAGGCTGCTCTTCAAAATCAGTCACGAGAATGAAATCGAACTTAAGTGACTTATCCGTGTAATCAAATTCAAGATGCTCAAACAGAGACTGCTCGGTCACCTTGATACCGACCTCTTCATCAAGCTCGCGAGTCATCGCTTGCTCAATAGTTTCGCCCTCTTCAACCTTGCCACCTGGAAATTCCCAGAAGCCACCTTTGTGCTTGTCATCTGGACGCTTAGTGATAAAGACCTGTGACTTATCTTGATTGAAGATAATACCCGCTACGATATGGATTCTTTTCATTGATGGTGTTCCTTAATAAAACGCTGAACTCACATAGTCCCTAAATACGTCATCCTCAAGAAAGAGGAACGACTGAGTTGGGGATCTAAAACTACGCGAGCCTAACTAAACAAGATTCCCTACTACGCTCACTCCTCGCTATAGGGAATGACAACTTCCTTGCGTAACAAAGTAAGCCATGAAATTTACATACAAAAAGAGCCGCCTAAGCGACTCTTTATATTCTATTTGTCAGTTTTATGAAGCTAAGTTGTAGTGTATGAGAGCAAGGCGGTGGCACGGAGCTTACGACTGTAAGTGAGTACCACCAACGCAGCTATCATGCGCTACAGCAACGATTCATTAAACTTACGCGATTTTACCGTGACACTGCTTGTACTTCTTACCGCTACCACATGGGCATGGCTCGTTACGGCCAACTTTACGCTCGTCACGCACTACCGTTTGTGGAGATGCCGCTTCAGCTTCATCGTCAGCTAGCTGGTTTTCAGCTGTTGCATGTTGCGCTTGTGCACGACGCGCCGCTTCTTCAGCTTGAGCTTGACGTTGAGCTTCCATCTTTTCAACTTCTTCTTGTTGCTGAACGCGCACTTTAGAAAGGATGGTAACAACGTCTGTTTTCAGTACATCTAGTAGGCCTTCAAACAGTTCAAACGACTCGCGCTTGTACTCTTGTTTCGGGTTCTTCTGAGCATAACCACGTAAGTGGATACCTTGACGAAGGTGATCCATCGCAGCCAAGTGCTCTTTCCAAAGGCCGTCTAGCGTTTGTAGCATCACAGATTTCTCGAAGTTACGCAGTACTTGAGCACCAACCACTTCTTCTTTCTGTTTGTACGAATCAACCGCCATAGCAAGAATACGCTCACGCAATGCTTCTTCATAAAGCTTGTCGTCTTCGTCTAACCAACCTTGAATATCAAAGTCTAGATCGAAGTCATTCTTCAGACGATCTTGCAGACCCGCGATATCCCACATATCTTCAAGAGACTGAGGTGCGATGTATTCATCAATCACTGATGCCAATACATCTTCACGGTTGTGTTCGATCATCTCGCTGATATCGTCAGAGCTCATCAGTTCATCACGAAGCTCATAAACCACTTTACGTTGGTCATTGGCTACATCATCGTACTCAAGAAGCTGCTTACGAATATCGAAGTTACGACCTTCAACTTTACGTTGTGCTTTTTCAATTGAGCGAGAAAGCATCTTAGATTCGATCGCTTCGCCTTCGTCCATACCACTTTGGATAAGACCAGCCATACGATCCGATGTGAAGATACGTAGCAGAGAATCTTCCATTGATAGGTAGAAACGAGAAGAACCCGCATCACCTTGACGACCAGAACGACCACGTAGCTGGTTGTCGATACGGCGAGATTCATGACGCTCAGTACCAATGATGTGCAGACCACCTGACTCAAGCACTTTATCGTGGATTACTCTCCAGTCAGCTTTGATCTTCTCGATCTGCTCTTTGGTTGGATTCTCTAGCTTCTCAACTTGTGCCTGCCAGCTACCACCTAATACGATATCGGTACCACGACCAGCCATGTTAGTTGCGATAGTTACCGCACTCGGCATACCAGCTTGTGCAACGATCTCTGCTTCCATTTCGTGGAATTTAGCATTTAGAACGCTGTGCTTAATTTTTGCTTTTTTCAGTGCGTTAGACAGTAGTTCAGACTTCTCGATAGAAACCGTACCAACCAATGATGGCTGACCAGCAGCTACACGGTCTTTGATGTCTTCAATGATCGCATTGAACTTGTCTTCTTCGGTACGATAAACCACATCTGGCATATCGTTACGAACCATAGGCTTGTTGGTTGGGATAACCACTGTTTCTAGGCCGTAGATAGACTGAAATTCGAAAGCTTCTGTATCGGCTGTACCTGTCATACCTGACAGTTTTTCGTATAGACGGAAGAAGTTCTGGAATGTAATCGATGCTAGCGTCTGGTTTTCATTCTGAATCTTCACACCTTCTTTAGCTTCAACAGCTTGGTGTAAACCTTCAGACCAACGACGACCTGGCATAGTACGACCAGTATGTTCATCAACGATAACCACTTCGCCTTCTTCAGTAACGATGTAGTCGACGTCTTTCTCAAACAGTACGTGTGCACGCAGCGCTGCATTAACATGGTGCAATAGGCTGATATTAGTTGGAGAGTAAAGCGTGTCACCCTCTTCCATCAGGCCGTTTTTGACCATTAGCTCTTCTACAAATTCTTGACCGTTTTCAGTCAGGTGAACCTGTTTCGATTTCTCGTCCATGGTGTAGTGACCTTCACCACGGTACTCTTCAGAATCTTCTTTATCTTGGCGCTCAAGGTTAGGGATCAACGTGTTAATACGCGTGTAAAGATCTGAACTATCTTCAGCTGGGCCAGAGATAATAAGTGGAGTACGAGCTTCATCGATTAAGATTGAGTCAACCTCATCGACAACAGCAAAGAAGCGCTCACGTTGAACACGATCTTCAGCACGGAAAGCCATGTTGTCACGTAGGTAATCGAAGCCAAACTCGTTGTTTGTTCCGTATAGGATATCCGCTTGGTACGCTTCTTTCTTCTCTGGTGGAGCCATGTTTGGCACGTTTACGCCAACAGTCATACCAAGGAATTCAAATAATGGGCGGTTTGTTTCCGCATCACGCTTCGCTAGGTAGTCGTTCACCGTTACTACGTGAACACCTTTGCTAGGTAGGGCGTTAAGATAAGCTGGTAGGGTTGCTGTAAGAGTCTTACCTTCACCAGTACGCATTTCTGCAATTTGGCCAGCATTTAGAACCATGCCACCAATCATTTGCACGTCAAAGTGACGCATGCCGTAAACACGCTTAGACGCTTCACGTACCGTAGCAAATGCTTCAGGTAGAAGTTGGTCTAGCGATTCACCTTTATCTAAGCGCTCACGAAATTCAACCGTTTTTGCTTTTAGTTCTTCGTCTGAAAGTGCTTCAAACGTTGGTTCGAAGTTATTAATTTCTTTTACAATTTTTCTAAGGCGGCGCAGTGTTCTGTCATTGCGACTGCCAATTACCTTTGTCAGCAGCTTAGTAATCATGTGCTTGGAATCTCTTCGTTCTCAGATCGTCCGCGATCTATTTTAAATGCCGTCAGTGTCTCTACTAGCTATGAACTAGTCTTCAGTTACTAACCAAGGATACTGAGATAAATCTAGTATCTTTGATATTGTACTTGAGAGTAGAGTTTTCAAGGCTTGAGTTAAAATTAATGCCCTTTAGTGTAAGTAATTTTCACACCAACAACCATTTATAACCCCATTTGTTTGATGTGCTTGGAACTTTTCTTTCTAATTGCTGATGGATTAGCCAGACTGCAGCTCATTGGGAGACAACTTTCGGATGTTGACGACACTGTATCTGGAAAATAGATACAAAAAAACCAGGTCAATGACCTGGTTTTCGAAATCTTATATTGCTGTAAACAACAATTACGCTAGAACCATTCCTGGTTCAGCAAATGCAACAGGAGAGCCTACTTCTTCTTCGAATGTTGCCCATTCCCAAGCTTCTGCGTCAGCAAGTACTGCACGTAGTAGTTGGTTGTTTAGGCCGTGACCTGATTTGTATGCACGAAACTCACCAATAATAGCGTGTCCACACATGTACAAGTCACCAATCGCATCTAGTACTTTATGAGTTACGAACTCATTGTCAAAACGTAGACCCTCTTCATTAAGAATTCGGTATTCGTCAAGTACGATAGCATTATCAAAGCTACCACCAAGTACTAGGTTTTGAGATTGTAGATACTCAATGTCGCGCATGAAGCCGAAAGTACGAGCGCGAGAGATTTCTTTCACAAAACCTTGTGAAGAGAAATCAAACAACAAACGTTGCTCATCAGATTCAATTGCTGGGTGGTTAAAGTCGATCTCAAAGTCCATACGGAAGCCGTTAAATGGAACAAACTCTGCCCACTTATCGCCATCTTCAAAACGGATAGGCTTTTTGATACGAATAAAACGCTTCGCTGCATTCAGTGTTTCTACACCCGCTTGCTGTAGCAAGTATACGAATGGGCTTGCGCTACCATCCATAATTGGGATTTCAGGAGCATCTACTTCAACAATAATGTTGTCGATGCCCATACCCGCTAAAGCTGCGTTAAGGTGTTCCACTGTAGAGATACGTACGCCTTCGTCATTAACAAGAGCTGTACATAGCATAGTGTCACGAACTGACGCTGGATCAGCTGGGAAATCTACAGGTGGATTTACATCTGTACGACGATAAACAATACCTGTATTTGCAGCTGCCGGGCGAAGAGTAAGTGTGACTTTACGACCAGAGTGGAGACCCACACCAGTTGTTTTCACAATTTCTTTCAGAGTACGTTGTCTGATCATCTGCTTGCCTCGTTATCAGTGCTACAAATCACGGTCAGTATTTACCGACCGCGAATTTTACCATTAATTCGACGATAGTCAAATTTTGGGTATTTGTTAATCAGCCTGACGTCGTAAGAATGCTGGAATATCTAAGTATCCACTCTCTTTCTCAGCCTTAGGTGCTGCACTTTGGCTAGCGCCTGTACCTGAAGAAACAGGTGACGTTGTTGGTTGCGGCTTAACTTGAGGTTTAACCTCAGTTTTTTCTTGCAATGGTTGTGCCACTTTCTCTTCCACTTTTGGTGCAGTTTGAGCCGCTACCTGTGGTTGAGGAGTTGGTGCAACCTTAGCTTTACCACCAGCAACTAATGTAATGTCTGGTTTTTTCTCTGTGCCGATACCTGTTGCAACAACAGTTACGCGGATTTCATCTGTCATATCAGGGTCTAGAGAAGTACCAATCACAACTGTTGCATTATCAGATGCGAATGCCTTAACTGTATTACCTACTGTTTCGAACTCATCTAGACGCATATCTAGGCCTGCAGTGATGTTCACAAGAACGCCACGCGCGCCAGCTAGGTCGATGTCTTCTAGTAGTGGGCTAGAAATTGCTGTTTCAGCAGCTTCTTCAGCACGGTCTTCACCTTTTGCGATACCGCTACCCATCATTGCATGACCCATCTCAGACATTACGGTGCGAACATCCGCGAAATCGACGTTAATCATACCAGGGCGAGTAATTAGCTCAGCGATACCTTGTACAGCGTTTTTAAGTACATCATTTGCACTTGCGAAAGCTTCTAGCAGAGTTACGCCGCGGCCAAGTACTTTAAGTAGCTTTTCATTTGGAATCGTAATTAATGAATCCACATGTTTAGAAAGCTCTTCAATACCTTGCTCAGCAAACGCTAAACGCTTTTTGCCTTCAAAGCTAAATGGCTTAGTTACAACAGCAACCGTCAGCACACCCAACTCTTTCGCAACTTCAGCAATAACTGGAGCAGCACCTGTACCAGTCCCACCGCCCATACCAGCTGCGATAAATACCATATCGGCGCCAGTTAGAACTTCTTTAATTCTTTCTCGATCTTCTAGAGCTGCATCACGGCCTACTTGTGGGTTTGCACCAGCGCCCAAACCTTTAGTGATATCACCACCAATTTGGATCACGCTGCTCACGCTTGTTTTACGAAGTGCTTGTGCATCAGTGTTAACACTGATGAATTCTACGCCTTCGATTGATTCACGTACCATGTGCTCAACAGCGTTACCGCCACCGCCACCAACTCCAACGACTTTAATTACTGCATCGTCAGACATTTCCATCATCGGTTCAAACATGTGTTATCTCCGTTTTTTCCTGCAACTCAGGTTAAAACTCTTTTTGTATCCAATTACGCAATTTGCCAAATAAACCAGACATAGAAGGTGCTGAACGCTTAGGTTCGCTGTAATCACCTTCATCACTGATCTGACAATCTCTTGCGTAATGAAGTAAACCAACCGCCGTAGAATGATACGGCTCTTTAACATAGTCAGTTAAGCCACTAACTTCTAACGGCTTACCAACTCGAACTTGATTGCGGAAAACACGTTCCGCACACTCTACCAATCCGTCAATTTGTGCCGCTCCACCAGTGAGAACGACGCCAGCTGCAAGGTGGTGTTTAATACCTTCATCTCGTAGCTGTAATTGAACCGTATCAATAGTTTGGTTAACGAGACCCATAAGTTCAGTGTAACGTGGTTCAATCACTTCCGACAAAGTTTGTCGTTGCAAACTTCTCGATGGGCGACCACCAACACTTGGGACGTTAACAGAGTCATCCTTGCTTACGAGTTCACTCAGAGCGCAACCATGGTTTACTTTTATCTCTTCAGCATCGCTCACTGGCGTGCCGAAAGCGAAGGCAATATCACTGGTTACTGCATTTCCTGCGTAGGAAAAGACTTCTGTGTGTCGAAGTGCGCCGCCAGTCCAAATGGAAATATCCATTGTACCCGCACCGATATCGACAACACATACTCCAAGCTCTCTCTCGTCTTCAGTAATTACCGCATTGCTTGAGGCAAGTCCTGAAAACACGATTTGTTCTACTGTGAGACCACATCGTTCAACAGCTTTAATAATGTTTCTCGCCATGTCGCTATGGCAAGAAATTAGGTGAACACTGACTTCCATTCGAACACCAGATAAGCCAAGTGGGTTCTTAATCCCTTCTTGATAATCAATGGTAAATTCTTGTGGGATCACGTGCAGAATTCTCTGCTCATCACCTATTTTAATTGATTTCGCGGTATGGATCGCTCGATCCATATCGTCTTGAGACACCTCTTCATCAGAGATAGTGCCCATGCCTTTTTCAATTCGGCTTGCGATATGTTTACCCGATAGCGAGATAAATACATTGCTGATTTGGCATTCCGCCATCAACTCTGCTTGATCAATAGCTCGCTGAACCGACTTAACTACCGACTCTAGGTCGTTTACACCACCTTTATCCATACCTCTGGATGGGCTTTGCCCAGAACCAATGATATTGATTTGACCATCAGGCAATATTTCACCAACCAGAGCTGATATGGTCGCAGTGCCTATATCAAGACCAACGATTATGTTGTCATCTGCGGTCTTAGTCATCTGTGCTCTCTTCTAACTCTTGCTCTGGAAACCAGCCTACAGCGGCTCCCGTATCATACCTGAGGTCGATGTAGCTCACTTGATTCGCTTTACTACCAAGTTCGTTGTAAAGCGAAATGAAGCGTTCAACACGCTCATCTAAAGAATCTTTACCTAGTTCTAAACGGATACCGTTATCTAGGATTATTTGCCAAGCGCGACGCTCATTGAGAACGAGAGAGGTAACGGTTAACCCTAGACTGTTAATCAAAGGGGTTATCTGTCGCCACTTTTCTATCACTTCTTGGCTGGTGCCGTCTGGGCCGTAAAGCTTAACTCTATCGCCCTTCAACAGGCCGATATCACCATTAAACACCTGACCATCGTCATTCAGCAGCATGTTACCGTTCCAGATTGCTGCCGCATGGTACTCAGTCAAAAATACTTTTATTGTGTCTGGCCACTGCTTACGAATGGAGACCACTGAAACCCAAGGTAACGCTTCTAAACTGTCTTGCAACACACCGATGTCTTGCGACATGAAGGTTCCAATGTGCTCTAGCTCGCTAAAGGCATGTTGAACATCACCAGCGGTTACGTAAGTTAAGTCGCCTTGAAGTACTATTTTGGAGAGAGGCAATCGCTGATCGTCCCACATCCAAGTTAGTGTGGTATAGAAAAGAAACCCAATGAATAGCAATACCATGACAAAAAAAGACCCGCCTAAGGCGTGTTTCTTGAGCGACGGTAAACTGAATAGGTGGCGGTTTTCGCTAAAAGTACTTTCTACCAAAGCCCGCATTCCCTGTCGTTGGTTCGCAATTCTATTCCCTATCTTCGTAATAGAGGTAAAAGCACTTACTTTAACCTATGAATTATACTGAGCAAAATCAAACTATCAAACGTTGATAATAAGATTTTTGGTCAATTTTAGGTCAATCGCAAGAAGTGAGCGATTGACCACAGTCTGTAGACAGTATTCTGTTACGCGTTCTGCATTTTATTAATGTCTAACTGTAACGATTCCAACTGCTTCGCTACTCGACCAACATCGCCTGCACCCTGCGTTAAAACAAGGTCACCGCCTTGAATTACGTTGGCTAAAGCCGATGGCAGTGCGTTGATATCGGCAACAAAGATTGGGTCTATCTTACCACGCCCACGAATAGTTCGACTTAATGAACGTCCGTCAGCCCCTGCAATCGGTTTCTCACCTGCAGAATAAACATCTAACAGAATTAGGACATCAACCTGCTCAAGAACGTTCGCGAAATCATCATACAGATCGCGAGTACGGCTATAACGGTGCGGTTGGAAGATCATAACAAGACGTTTATCAGTCCAGCCACTACGAGCAGCTTGAATCGTCACATCAACTTCGGTTGGGTGATGACCGTAATCATCGACCAGCATTGCAACGCCTTTACCTGTTTCATACTCACCTAGGTGATCGAAACGGCGACCCGTGCCTTCCGTTCCCGCCATCGCTTTGAGAATCGCTTCATCGCTGATGTCATCTTCTGTTGCAACAGCAATCGCCGCGGATGCATTCAATGCATTGTGACGACCTGGAATGTTTAACGTGATATCAAGGTTAGCTTTACCTTCACGTACCACTGTGAATTTGCCTTGCTGGCCTTCTTGTACGTAGTTCTCAATACGAATATCCGCATCTTCAGAGAAACCGTAAGTAATCACCTGGCGACTTACCTGAGGAATAAGCTCACGCACTACTGGATCATCAACACACATCACAGCCTGACCGTAGAATGGTAGGTTGTGTAAAAAATCAATAAACGTCTGCTTTAGCGTTTCAAAATCGCCGCCGTAGGTATCCATATGATCCGCTTCAATGTTAGTTACGATACTAACCATAGGTTGCAGATGTAAAAATGAAGCATCACTCTCATCGGCTTCAGCGATAAGAATACGGCTTGAACCTAAACGTGCGTTAGTACCAGCACTTTTAACCAAACCACCGTTTACGAAGGTTGGATCTAGGCCGGCTTCCGAGTAAATCTGTGTCACTAGCGCAGTCGTGGTTGTTTTACCGTGCGTACCTGCCACAGCAATACCGTGACGAAAACGCATCAGCTCAGCCAGCATTTCTGCACGACGAACGATCGGTGTGCGCGCTTCACGAGCTGCAATAATTTCTGGGTTTTCTTCGTTGATAGCGGTTGAAACAACCACCACACTTGCGTCGGCAACGTTACTCGCTTGGTGACCGATATAAACGGTCGCACCCTTGCTAACTAAACGATCAGTCACTGGGTTTTGAGCAATATCAGAACCCGTGATCTGGTAGCCTTCATTTAGCAAGACTTCAGCAATCCCGCTCATTCCGGCACCACCAATACCAATGAAGTGGATAGATTTAACACGGCGCATCTCTGGCACCATTGCACGGATTTGCGCTAAGTCTTGGGTATGTTCAATCGTCATCAATTCAATCTCATTATTTTGCTAAAGCTTTAATCGCTTCAGCGACGGTCACATCAGCATCAAGCTTGGCGGCTTGACGAGCTTTTGTTGCCATCATTTTTAATTCATTTCTATCAAGCTGCGTGATAGTGTTCGCTAGCTTATCAGCCGTTAGTTGAGGCTGTTCAATCATTAACGCTGCGCCACATTCAACTAAATGGTCGGCATTCAACGCTTGTTGTCTGTCTTTGTGCATAAACGGAACGAAGATAGAACCGACACCTGCCGCAGACACTTCTGATACGGTTAATGCACCTGAGCGACACACTAATAGATCTGCCCACTCATAAGCTTGCGCCACATCATCAATAAATTCAGTCACTTGAACATTACCAACAGAATGTGATTTGTATTGCTCAATAACTTGTTGTTGATTGTTCTTACCCGCTTGGTGCATCACAGTGAAGCCTTCACCAAGCTGCGCCATCGTTACTGGCAAGGTATCGTTTAGGATTTTTGCGCCCTGACTGCCGCCCATAACCAAGATGCGAATATCGCCGTCACGCTCCGCCATGCGTTGCTCGGGTTCAGCTAAGGCAACCACATCTTCGCGTACTGGGTTACCCACCACTTCTGCGGTAGGAAACGCACCAGGGAAAGCTTGGAAAACCTTTTTAGCAATCTTAGACAGCCATTGGTTGGTTAAACCTGCCACTGCATTTTGTTCATGGAGAACCACTGGAATGCCAGACAACCATGCCGCGATACCACCCGGGCCACTCACGTAACCACCCATGCCAAGTACCACATCAGGCTGCCATGCTTTAATGTGTTGTCTTGCTTGAAGTATGGCATTAATAATCTGGAACGGCGCTTTAATTAACTTGCTAATGCCTTGACCACGCAGGCCTTTCACTTTGATGAAGTCGATTTCAATGCCATGCTTTGGCACTAAATCCGCTTCCATTCTGTCTGCTGTGCCTAACCAGCGAATTTCCCAACCTTGTTGCTGAAGCTTTTTCGCTACTGCTAACCCTGGGAAAACGTGACCGCCAGTACCACCAGCCATCACTAAAAGTTTTTTGTTTTGTTTCATCACGTTAGATTCTTATTCTACTAATTCGTTTTGACTATCAGCTTGTTCTTTTTGTTGCATTCGGCATTCGTGGTCAATGCGCAGCAGCATTGATACCGCCACAGACATAACAATTAAACTCGAACCACCATAACTGATTAGCGGTAGGGTTAGACCTTTGGTCGGAACGATGCCAGATGCAGCACCTACGTTAACAAGCGTCTGAAACGCAAACCAAATACCAATACCAAAAGCCAGATAGCCGCTGAACACTTGATCGTGTTCAAAGGCTTTTTTGCCAATAAAAATGGCTTTAAAAACCAAGCTAAAGATGAGTATCAAGACCAAGGTCACGCCAACAAAACCCAATTCTTCTGCCAACACAGCAAATACAAAATCGGTGTGCGCTTCGGGTAAGTATTCGAGTTTCTGAATTGAGTTACCGAGCCCTTGCCCCATCCAATCACCACGGCCAAACGCCATCAATGACTGAGTTAACTGGTAACCACTGCCGAACGGGTCGTTCCAAGGTTCCCAGAATGAGGTAACACGTCGAACACGATAAGGCTCTATAACAATCAAACCGACGACCGCGGCAATACCTGCCACCATCAAGGCGATAAACTGTGAAAGCTTGGCACCAGCAATGAATAGCATGCCGAACAGGGTCACTAGCATTACGACCACAGTACCTAAATCGGGCTGGCCTAGCAGCAGCACGGCAAAAGCGCCGAATACCATGATCGGTTTACCAAAACCACCGAAGAAGGTTTTTCTCACTTCATCTTGCTTCCGAACCAAGTAGCCCGCCATAAAGATAAACAGCGATAACTTGGCGACTTCAGCGGGTTGTAAGTTAAATAGCCCTAATGGGATCCAACGCGATGCGCCGTTAACCGACTTACCGACGGCTAATACCACAATCAGCAAGAAGAAGGACAAGCCCAGTAGATACATACTGTATTGAAACCAGCGTTGCATCGGGATTTGCAATATGATGCTAGAGACACCTAACGCCAATACAAGGAAGATGGCATGACGGAACATAAAGTGAAACGGCTGATCGGTTAAACGAGCACTGATGGGGAACGAAGCAGACGTCACCATCACCAAACCTGTCAGCATTAGCCCAAGAGCAATCCACACCAATTGACGATCGTAAAGCGCCTCGGGAGTAGCACGGTTTAGCCACTGCCAGATGGATTGATTAATCTCTTTGACTCTTTGCACTGAATGTTAGTCCTTCAACACGTTAAGCATACTCATGAGCAAGCTCAGTGAACGCATCACCTCTTGCCATGAAATTATTAAATTGATCGAAGCTTGCGCACGCCGGAGACAGCATCACCATATCTCTAGCCACCAGCTGTGGCGAGATAGATTCGATTATCTGCTGCATGGTATCGAACTTTTGTGCCGATGGGTGCAGAGGCATGAATTGATCTGCATCTTCACCGAAACAACACAGCTGAACACGCTCAAGTTGCGCCAATACTGGTTCAAGCTCACTAAAGTCAGCACCTTTACCAACGCCGCCAACCAAAAGATATAACGTACCTTGATACTCCAACCCAGACAGGGCTGCCAATGTGCTGGCTACATTCGTTGCTTTGGAGTCATTAACCCATTTGATTTCGCGCTTGTCAGCCACGACTTGGCAACGATGCGTCAAACCGTTATAGGCCTTCAAAGCATCAAGACTTTTGCTGTAGTCGATACCAACTTGCTTCAATAGTGCAAGTGAGACTAACGCATTCGCCACATTGTGACGTCCAACCAATGTTAAATCTTGGGTAGCAAGGACAGGTTTACCGTGATCGACCAACCACTCAGTACTATCAATCGTTGATACACCAAACTCTTGGTTATCTAGGCCAAAAGTCAACAATGGCATTGTCTGGTCAGGGTAAGTCTCTTTGTCTTCACGATTAACAATCGCACACTGCGCGTTATTAAAAATTCTTAACTTGGCTTCACGATAATCAGCCATACCCTGATAGCGATCCATGTGATCTTCTGACAGGTTCAAAAAGGCTGCTGCTACAAGGTTTAGGTTCGATGTGGTTTCTAACTGGAAGCTTGAAAGCTCAAGCACATATAAATCCGCATCAAGTTCTAGAAGGTCTAGAAGGTCTAGGGCAGGAATGCCAATATTGCCGCCAACGCCAACATTAAGCCCAGCAGCCTTAGCAAGCACACCAGTCAGATCAGTCACGGTACTCTTACCGTTTGAACCAGTAATCGCCACAACAGGCTTATCTACAGCCCAACCAAACAGCTCGATGTCGCCAACGACAGGCGTACCCGCTTGAAGCACATCTTGAATTTCAGGTGTCGCTAAAGCAATGCCTGGGTTAGCAACCACCAGATCAGCCTCAGCTAGCCATTGGCTATTCCAGCTTCCAGAATGCAGCTCAACCGACTCAGGCAAAGATTCCTTTCCTGGTGGTAGCTCTCGCGTATCAATTACCTTTACGCAAGTATGGGGCTGATATTTTACGAGATGTTTAACGACAGAGAGCCCGGTAATACCGAGCCCCACAACCACTACATTTTGAATATTTTGCCAACGTTCCATTTAAACAAGATGCTCTTAATAGTTTTAAAGAGCCCCTATTCAGAGGCTCATACAGGATTAACGAACTTTCAGTGTCGCTAGGCCAACCAGTACTAATACCATTGAGATTATCCAAAAACGCACGATAACACGCGGCTCTGGCCAACCTTTAAGTTCATAGTGGTGGTGAATCGGTGCCATGCGGAAAATACGCTGACCACGCAATTTGTAAGAGCCCACCTGCAGAATCACTGACAGAGTCTCCATTACAAACACACCACCCATGATCACTAGTACCAACTCTTGACGAACGAGTACCGCAATCACACCTAACGCACCACCCAGTGCTAGAGAGCCAACATCGCCCATGAATACTTGTGCTGGGTAAGTGTTAAACCATAGGAAGCCAAGGCCTGCACCAACGATAGCAGTACATACCACCACCAGTTCAGAGGTGTATGGGATGTATGGAATGTGTAGGTATGCTGCAAAGTTAACGTTACCTGTCGCCCAAGCGATAACAGCAAAACCCGCAGCAACCATAACCGTTGGCATAATCGCCAAGCCATCTAGGCCATCAGTTAGGTTTACCGCGTTACTGGTACCCACAATAACAAAGTAAGTTAGAACAATGTACAGTAAACCAAGTTGTGGCATCACATCTTTAAAGAAAGGCACCACTAATTGTGTCGCAGCAGTGTCTTGCCCATGAGCATACAGAGCAAACGCCACAACCAATGCAATAGCCGATTGCCAGAAGTACTTCCAACGCGCAATCAAGCCATCAGTGTTCTTACGAACGACTTTACGATAATCATCAACAAAACCAACTGCACCGTAACCGCCTAGCACGACAAGTACGGCCCAAACGTAAGGGTTTGATAAGTCAGCCCAAAGTAAGACCGTAATGATGATCGCAGCAAGGATCATCACACCACCCATGGTTGGTGTACCACGCTTACTGAAGTGAGATTCTGGGCCGTCATTACGAACAACTTGGCCAATTTGCAGCATTTGCAGACGCTCAATTAAACGAGGTCCCATCCACAGCGACAGACATAAAGCCGTCAAAATGCTCGCGATTGCACGAAACGATAAGTATTCGAACAAACGGAAAAAAGAAAAGTGTGGCTGTAGTAGCTCTGCAAGCCAAATTATCATGAAAAGTTCTCCTTTAAAGCAGCGGCTATTTTACTCATTCCTGCACTATTGGCGCCTTTTACCAACAAGGTATGTGGCGCGTTTTCTGGCAAGCTCAAGTGCTGCTCTATGTGCGCGATCATCGCTTCATGCGTTGCAAAGTGAGTGCCGTTACACACTTCACTAATCACCTTGGTATCATCACCGTAAGTGAGTACATGCTCAAAAGCGAATGGGGCAGCATATTCACCGACTTGACGGTGAAGTGCAAGGCTTTCATCGCCTAACTCAGCCATATTGCCTAAAATCAACCAACGCTGACCTTTGAAGCTCGACAACAATTTAGCTGCAGCCTTCATTGCCGGTACACTGGCGTTGTAACTGTCATCTATTAGCTTGATATTCTGACTTAATTGTTGAACCTCAACTCGGCCTTTAACTGAGATAAGATTCGCTAAACCGCTTTTAATTTCTGCAAGCGTGGCACCGAATTGAATGCTCAGTGCTGCTGCGGCTAATGCGTTGGCTACATTGTGCTGACCAATAATGCCAAGTTCGACATCGATAGCGCCTTGCGGGGTCTGCATATCAAAGCAAGCTTCACCCTGCTCGTTGATGCGAATATTCGTCGAAAAGTAATCCGCCGTGTCATCACTTTCAGAAAAGGTCAGTACGTTTTTGTCTGCAAGCACATCTTTCCAGAAGTCACCACCATTGCTCTCTAGGTTAACAATAGCAGTATCACCAGCAGCAAGCCCCTGAAAAATTTCGCCTTTCGCTTGTTTAACACCATCAATTGAGCCAAAGCCCTCTAGATGCGCGGCAGCAACGTTATTCACTAAGGCCACCTGTGGTTTCACAAGCTGCGTGGTATAGGCAATTTCACCAATGTGGTTCGCGCCCAGTTCTATCACGGCATAGTCGTCATTGGGTTCACTGCGCAGCAAGGTTAGTGGTACTCCAATATCATTATTGAAGTTACCCGCTGTAAACAGCACTTTGCCACGTTGTTGTAGAATACTCGCGACCATCTCTTTGACGGTCGTTTTGCCACAGCTTCCTGTTATCGCCATGGTTGGCACGTTACATTGTTTGTGGATCCAAGCACTTAGCTGACCTAAAGCAAGTTTAGTGTCTTCAACAACAACTTGAGTAATATTTAGGTCAAGTTTTCGTTGAACTAATAACGCACTCGCATTGGCCTCAACAGCCTGACCACAAAAATCATGCGCATCAAAACGTTCACCTACAAGAGCAACAAACAGTGCACCTTCTTCAACGGTGCGAGTATCGGTAGAAACCGCATTGATCAAACTATTGCTCGATTTGCCAGCCTCTATCAGCTGACCGTACACCGCTGAGCAGATCTGCTCGAGTGATACATCAATCATTATGAAATACCTAAAAGTTGTAGTGCTGACTCTCGATCCGAATAGTGGATCGTTTTGTCTTTCAATACTTGGTAATCCTCATGGCCTTTACCTGCCAGAAGAATAATGTCGTTATTACCCGCCTGCTCTAGAGCAAACTTAACCGCCTGAAAGCGATCGTGTTCAACAAAGGCGACTTCAGGCTCACTTAAACCTGCCAGCATGTCTTTAACAATCAATGCCGGGTCTTCACTGCGAGGGTTGTCATCTGAAATAATAATGTTATCGGCGAACTGCTCTGCGGTAACCGCCATCATAGGGCGCTTGCCTGTATCTCGATCACCACCGCAGCCAAAGATTGCCCATAGCTTTCCAGAGCAATGTACACGTAGTGCTGCCAATGCTTTCTCTAAAGCGTCTGGCGTATGCGCGTAATCGACAACCACTTTTGCTTTGTTCGGCACTTGGAACAGTTCCATACGACCAATCACAGGTTGCAACTGAGGCGCAGTGTCGACCAAGATTTGCTTATCGATACCTAATGACAGCAAGGTCGCAAAGGCAACCAGTACATTTGATGCGTTGAACTGGCCAATTAAAGGAACAGACAGTTGTCCCTGCCCCCAGCTACCATCAAAAGCGAGTTTGATACCCGTCTCTGCATAAGCAACATCAGATGCCCATACCGACTGTTGGTAGCCAGTTAACGGAAGCAATGACACAGCTACTGCATTGGACAGATCAGCCATCCAAGCTTTACCGACTTCATCATCAACATTAATCACAGCGTGCTTACACTTATGCTGAGTAAACAAGCTCTTCTTAGCCAGAGCGTACTCTTGCATCGTGCCGTGGTAATCCAAGTGGTCACGGCTCAAGTTAGTAAATACACCAGCCTCAAAATCCAATGCCTTAACTCGGCCTTGAACCAAACCATGAGACGAGATTTCCATCGCGGTATAAACAGCGTTTTCTTCAGCCAACTCACTCAGCGTACGTTGTATTTCAATCGCACTACCGGTCGTATTCGCCGCCGTTTTAAGGTTGTCTAGAAAACCGTTACCCGTGGTGCCCATTACCGCAGAGCGTTGGCCGACTAAATCTAGCCACTGAGCAATCAATTGGGTGATAGTGGTTTTGCCATTGGTGCCGGTAACACCAATCAGCTTAGTCGCCTGAGACGAGTAAACACGACCGGCCAACTCAGATAACACCAAGTTAAGGTCTTTAATGTAAACAACCGGAACAGCATCCAACCACTCAATCAGACCATGGGCCTTTTCAGCATCAGCTTGTGCGATAACGGCATTGGCTCCCTGTGAGACCGCTTTGTCAATGAAACGACGGCCATCAACAGCATGCCCAACTACAGCAACAAAAATATCGCCGTCTTTGATGGCACGACTATCCAACTCCAACTGTTCAACGGCAATCGCATCCAGCTCAGGTGAACTAAAGTCACCCCAAGGAGAAAGTAAAGATGACAGCGTGAGGCTATTACTCATATTGAATCCTGATTGGCTCTATTCTTGAAACTTGTTTTCATCAGCAGGGACATTCAGAATTTGCAGTGCGCCCTTCATGATTTCAGAAAAAACAGGGGCTGCGACCGAGCCACCATAGTAGAGGTCACCTTGAGGTTCATTGATCATCACAACCAAAGAGACTCTTGGGTCACTCACTGGAGCAACACCTGCGGTATAGGCGAAGTACTCGTCTCCATAACCACCGGAAATCGCTTTTCTAGATGTACCTGTTTTTGCTGCTACTCGGTAACCCGGCACGGCAGCTCTTGTCGCTGTACCGCCCTTTTGGGTTACGCCTTCTAGCATGTTCAAAACCAACTCAGCATTTTCGCGCTTGATGCTCTGTTTTGAGAAATCTTGGTCGTTGCTTTTAACGATATGGATAGGTTCGTAAACACCGTGATTCGCTAACGTCGCATAGGCATGAGCCAATTGCAGCGGAGTAATCGCTAGACCATAACCAAAGGATAAGGTAGCGATTTCAAACTTAGACCAGCGTCGACGGTTCGGGAAAATACCCGCGGTCTCACCGACTAGATTCAGCCCAGACATCTCGCCAAGACCAACAGAACTGTACATGCCCAGTAGCGCTTCAAGTGGCATATCCAGTGCTAACTTCGCCACACCGATGTTACTCGACTTCTTAAGGATTAACGCCAAGTCTGCCTTACCAACTTTGGAAGTATCACGTACACGGCTACCACCGATTTGCATGATGCCGTTACCCGTATCAATTACAGTATCAGCATCCGCGGTACCATTTTCGAGAGCGGCAAGAACAACAAACGGCTTAACCGTCGAACCTGGCTCAAAAGCATCGGTGATCACGCGGTTACGCATCTTAAAGCTTTGTAAATCAGCACGATTGTTTGGGTTGTAAGACGGTGCGTTAACCATGGCCAAAACCGCACCCGTTTTTACGTCTAATAAGATGGCAGATCCAGACGTCGCCTTGTGATCGGCTACCGCCTGTTTAATCGCTCGATAAGCGATGGCTTGTAAGCGCTGATCGATGGTCAATTCGAGTGGTTTACCTTCTTCACGCTCTTCTAGTGCAATGTTTTCAACTACTCGCCCGTAACGGTCTTTACGGATTGTACGTTTACCTGCTTCACCCGTGAGCCACTTATCGTAGCTGCGCTCGACACCTTCTAGGCCGTGTCCATCAATTCCGGTCACACCAATAAGATGCGCGCTGACTTCACCGGCTGGGTAATAACGACGTGATTCTGCTTTAAGACCAATACCCACCAGCTTTAAGTCGCGGATGTATTTCGCCATTGCTGGGCTAACTTGTCTTTGTAGGTAGATAAAACGACGAGATTTGTCGCTGGAGATCTTGTTGATCATCGATTGTCGATCTAAGCCAAGTACATCAGCTAGCGCATACCAACGATCAATTTGGGCCATGCCATTTTTATCGAAAATCGTTTTAGGATCGGCCCATACCGCTTCAACTGGAACACTCACAGCAAGCGGCTCGCCATTGCGGTCTGAAATAATACCGCGAGCAGAAGGAATGGCCTTAACACGTACTGAGCGAAGGTCGCCCTGACGAATTAAGTTATCTGGTTCAATAATTTGGATGTAAGCCACACGACCAACCAGCGCAGCAAAGGCAAGAAACACGAAAGCAATAACAACGTTGAAACGCCATTTAATAAGAATTGGATCCGAGTCCTTTTCGCTCTTCACTCGCTCTTTCGTTGGTTTCTTAACGGCTTTCGCGGGGGCTTTTTCCTTTTTTCCGGTCATTTCAGTGTGATCACAACTTCTTTGTCGGAGTCTGGACGTTTCATGTCTAGCTCTCGTTTTGCCGATGCTTGAACGCGGCTATGTTCAGCCAGAGCCGTCTCTTCAAGCATTAAATTTCGCCATTCATTATCAAGCTGTTCACGCTCACTCAATGCCATGTCTTTTTGCGTGATTGCCTGACGTGACATGTGTGTCGTGAGAACGACCCCCATCGCGCTCGCGAAGATACAGATAAGCAGCACCAATGGGACTTTACCCACGGAGATCAAATCAAAAAATATTATCTTGGCTAAGTTAGGTTTGGAGGTCTTCATTGACTATAGCTTTTCTGCGATTCGTAATACTGAGCTACGCGAACGAGTATTCTCATCCACTTCATCTTTAGAAGGCTTGATCGCTTTACCAACAGGCTTAAGATCAGCACTGCCTAGCGCTTTGATCTGCTCTTCTGTTAGTGGCAGGCCATGTGGTACTTGCGGACCTTGGCTCTCTTTACGGATAAAGCGCTTCACCATGCGGTCTTCAAGAGAGTGAAAGCTAATAACAGACAAACGGCCTTGAGGAGCAAGAATGCTTGCTGCGCCTTTCAGGGCTGTATCGATCTCTTCAAGTTCACTGTTGATGTAGATACGGAAGGCTTGGAAAGCACGTGTTGCTGGGTGCTTTTTCTCTTTGAAGCTTTTTGGAGCTACATCAGAGATAAGCTTAGCCAATTGGCCAGTACGTGTTAACGGTTCGTTCTCTTCGTTCTCTTGATAAGCAATGATGCCTTTCGCGATACGACGAGCGTGTTTGTCTTCACCGAACTCACGGATAACCCATGTGATGTCATCAAGATCGGCTTCAACTAACCACTGAGAGACAGGAATACCGGTTGTTGGGTCCATACGCATATCAAGCGGACCGTCTTTCATGAAGCTAAAGCCACGCTCAGCGTCATCTAGCTGTGGTGAAGAAACACCTAGATCCAGTAACACACCATCCACTTGACCGACTAAGTCATAACGCTCTGCATATTCAGCCATACCTGAGAACGGGCCGTGAATAATCGTAAAACGAGGGTCATCAATCTTTTGCGCTTCTGCAATCGCTTGTGGATCGCGGTCAATACTAAAGAGTCGTCCATTCTCGCCCAGTTTAGACAGGATTGTACGGCTGTGACCACCACGGCCAAAAGTACCATCGATGTAGGTACCGTCAGGTTTGATCGCAAGTCCGTCAATAGATTCGTTAAGCAATACTGAAATATGTTTGAATGCTTCTGTCATAGTCTTCTCAGTGAGTGGATTGAGCCATTAGTTCGGCAATAATTTGTTCTATTAACGTTTTAGTGTACTGATTTCACGCCGTATCTCCACCATATTGTGTATAGGCTTTGGGAATTTTTGACCCAAGCTCATATCAGGGTGAAGGATTCTAAGGAAATCTAAATAATTTACGTCAATATAAAGCAAAAAACCCATCACTACCGTTAAGTAATGATGGGTTCTTTATATAGGTGGAGTTGACACATACGCCGGGTTCTGTTCCGCTTGCGCGGCGGTAACCATTCGTCTAGGCCTGCAATCGCTCACAGGCTCAAGCAATCTACCCGCCCCCATACGCGAGCAACGCAATGTGAGGGCCTATTTGATCTTGCTCCGGGTGGAGTTTACCTTGCTACGAACTGTTGCCAGTCGCACGGTGCGCTCTTACCGCACCCTTTCAGCCTTACCTGTGCCCCTTCCGAAGAAATGAGGCCATCGGCGGTCTTCTCTCTGCTGCACTTGTCGTGGGCTCGCGCCCCCCAGACGTTATCTGGCACCCTGCTCTATGGAGCCCGGACGTTCCTCCCCTCTGCCAGTCTCCCGAAGGACTTCAACGTCAGTTTCCCGAAGGACCTCAACGTCAGTCTCCCGAAGGACATCAGCAAAGCAGCGATTACCCGTTCAACTCCGAGGGCGGATTGTATAGAGATTAGGGTGCAGTGTCTAGCGAGATCACAAATATGGTGCAAACCTCTAAGCAACTGCGTGAATTTTACACAATTCAGACAAAAAAAGAGGAATAACGGCAATACCATCACTCCTCACAAGCTTTTCAATACAGGTTAGCTACTCTATAAAGAGGTTTCTAGTGGTCTAGATGCTCTAGGCCCCATTTGTATAACGCGTTCTTTTTCAGATTGTAGATTTCTGCCGTCATCGCCGCCGCTTTTTTAAGAGGCAGCTCTTTGGTTAGAATGCCTAGTGTGCGAGTCGCTTCGTCTGGCAGTTCTGTGCTCGCTTCTTCACGGTGGCCGTGAATCAGTAACACCATCTCACCGCGTTTACGGTTCGCGTCTTCTTCAATCCACTCAATAAGTTCACCCAGTGGCAGCCCTTGGATGGTTTCGAAGGTTTTAGTTAGCTCACGCGCCAATACAACCTCACGGTCAGGGCCAAGAATCTCAAGCATGTCTTGCAAAGAGTCTGAAATACGGTGTGGTGATTCATAGAAGATGCAGGTGCGCTCTGCCTTTGCGATCTCTAAGAACTTGTCTTTACGACCTTTGCTTTTGGGCGGTAAGAAGCCTTCAAAGCTGAAACGATCTGACGGTAAACCAGAAGCACTTAACGCGGTAATCACAGCACAAGCACCAGGAAGTGGCACAACTCTCACACCCGCTTGACGACATTGTGAGACAAGATGGTAACCTGGGTCACTAATTAAAGGAGTACCCGCATCAGAGACTAATGCGATAGACTGACCTTCTAATAACCTTTCGACTAGAACTTGCGCTTTAGTTTGTTCATTATGATCATGTAAAGCGAACGTTCTGGTTGATATATTGAAGTGAGCAAGCAGCTTACCCGTGTGGCGTGTGTCTTCGGCTGCAATAACATCGACACTTGATAAAATTTCAATTGCTCTTTGAGTGATATCTCCCAAATTTCCGATTGGGGTTGGCACAATGTAGAGAGTTGGGCTCTCTGTGAGCAAGGTTTTGTTATCTGTCATTTGTTTACCATCACTTCAACGATTAATATAGATACAAATTTATACGGAATTTAAAGAACTCATGGCAACGATGAACCATAAGAGACTCAGTGTACCACGCTTACTAACTCCAATTGCATTAGCAATTACATTGGTGGCTTGTTCTTCAGGTCCTCAAGCACCAACGAGCGTTGATATTACACTAGATCCAGCGCAATCAACTGAAAGTTACATGATGCAAGCGGATAGTAGCAAAGGAAGTCTACAAAACGACTGGTTAATCATGGCGCTTAAGGCTTCTGTGCAAGCTGGAAAAACCGATCAAGCAACTCTGCTTATTAAACGCTTAGCAAAACAAGAGCTGAGCGAAACGCAACAAGCGGAATGGCAATTAGCTCGCGCTCAACTGTTGGTGAATAACTCGCAGCCTGAACAAGCTTATAGCCAACTGAACTTCCAGCCTTGGTGGAAACTTCCGAACGAGCAGTGGAAAGATTATCACGAGCTACGCGCGAACATTTCTGAAATGCAAAGCGAGTATTTTGAAGCAAGCCGTGAGTTAGTTCTTTATTCAGAATATCTAGACGCTGACGACGAGCTCCAACAACAAGCTGCTGACCGTATTTGGCAGAACCTAAATAGCTACTCTCAATATGAGATTCTGGAGCTTAAGACGTCGCCTACAGAAGACGTTCTTGCAGGTTGGTTACAGCTGGCGATTTACATGAAGACGCTGAATTCAAACCTTCCAAACCTGCAGGAAACCCTGTCTGATTGGCTAGCAGAGAATTCTCAGCACCCAGCAGCAACATATACACCTCAGGCGATCACTGACATCTTGGCGCTAGAGATCAGCAAGCCAACCAGCACTGCACTATTACTGCCTCTAACCGGTAAGTACGGCAAGCAGGCACAACTTGTGCGTGACGGTTTCATCTTTGCGATGATGAATGACAAAGAGCGCGAAGAAGATGCAACGCTGACGGTAATGGATACCAACGTGCAAAGTGCCGCTGAGATTAAAGCGACACTGGAAGAGAACAATGTTGATTTCATCGTTGGCCCGCTGATCAAGAGTAACATCACTAAGCTTCAGCAAGCACAGAAAAACCACGAAAACTCGATTCCAGCATTAGCTCTGAACATTCCAACACAACTAGAACCTGATACTAACATTTGTTATCTCGCTCTATCGCCAGAACAAGAAGTTGCTCAGGCAGCGAAACACCTATTTGCTCAAGGCTACAAGTATCCGCTTATCCTTGCGCCAAGAGGACGTTTAGGTGAGCGTGTTGAGCAAGCGTTTAAAGAAGAGTGGAAAAAATACAGCAGCAACGATGTTGCTATCAGCTTATTCTCTGACAAACGCCAACTGCAACGTAATGTGAATCAGGTATTCGGCCTGCAAGAGAGCCAACAGCGTATCGCTCAAATGGACGGGTTACTGAACCTAGACCTAGAAACAGAGCCACGCAGCCGTCGTGATATCGATTCTGTTTACATTGTGGCTAAGAACTCAGAGCTAACGCTAATCAAACCCTTCATTGAAGTTGCAATTAACCCTGATGCTAGCCAGCCCGCTCTTTTCTCAAACTCACGCAGCAACAGCGGTGATAAGCAGTATGAAGACCTAACCGGTGTGTTCTACAGCGATATCCCACTATTAGTTGAGAATAAAAACGAGCTTAATAAAGAGCTCAACGACCTATGGCCTGCACACTCAAACGGCCAAAAACGCTTGCAAGCACTGGGAATGGATGCTTACTACCTAATGGATGCACTGCCACAGATGAAAGCAGTGCAAGGTTACAGCATTCCAGGTGAAACGGGTGTGTTAACCATCGATAACAACTGTGTAGTTCAACGTGAAATCAGCTGGGCAGAGCATGGGGCTTTTTAGCCGAAAGTTCCTATCCAAACCAAGCATCACCCACAAACAAGTGGGTGATAAATACGAGACCGTGGCAAAATCTTATCTGATTAACCACGGTTTATCGTTAATAGAACAAAACTTCATAGCAAAATGTGGCGAGATTGATCTTATAATGCGCCATAACAATACGGTTGTGTTTGCTGAGGTAAAATACCGCAAGCAAACCCGCTACGGACATGCCGCTGAAATGGTGACTGCCAAGAAGTCACAGAAACTGCTCAAAACAGCCAATGTTTGGCTTATGCAGCAAGGATTGTCGGTGCACTCTACAGATTTCAGGTTTGATATTGTTGCCATTGAAGGGCCGAATGACACTATCGACTGGATTCAAAACGCGATTACCCAAGGATAAACATGCTAGACAGCATTAAAGAAAGTTTCACAGAAAGTATTCAAATCCAAATTGCGGCTGCAGAAGCTCTGCCTGACGCAATCACGCATGCCGCTCAAGCAATGGTTGCGACCTTGCTTAACGGAAACAAAATTCTTTGTTGTGGTAATGGTGGTTCGGCGTCGAATGCTCAGCAATTTGTATCGTGCCTACTCAACCGGTTTGAAACAGAGCGCCCCAGCCTTCCAGCAATGGCACTCACAGCAGACAACACCACGCTAACGGCTGTGGCTAACGACTACCACTATGAAGAGATCTTCTCTAAGCAGGTGCGTGCATTCGGTCAAACTGGCGATATTCTGTTGGCTATCTCGACTAGCGGTAACAGCAAGAACATCATCAAGGCAATGGAAGCGGCGGTAACTCGCGACATGACCATCATCGCCTTTACCGGTAAAGATGGTGGTGAGATGGCAGGTTTGCTTGGTGAACACGATGTAGAGATTCGTATCCCTTCACACCGTACAGCGCGCATTCATGAAGTACACATGGTGACACTACACTGCCTATGTGACCTAATCGATCAAGTACTCTTCCCTGCCCACGAAGAGTGATATACGGAGCATCACAATGAAATCATTAACCTCTATGAGGCTGTTTAAGCTGATTAATGTTTCGCTACTTACACTGTCTCTGTCTGGTTGTGCTGGCATTTTCATTGCTGGTGCTGCAACCACTGCAAACCTAGTCACGGATACGCGAACAACCAAAGAGATTTGGAACGACAACAACATCGAATTTGAAGTCGCAGCGATTACCAATAAACAACCATTCCGTGGCAACGTACGTGTCACCGCAAGCTCGTACCGAGGTTCGGTGGTATTGATGGGACAAGCAACCACAGATTCAGAACGTCGCGCTTTTGAAAACCAAGCCAAAGAAGTGGCTGGCGTTGAGAGCATCCACAATCAGGTTCGAGTGAAAGAACCTTTGTCTGTAAGTGCTATTAGTAAAGACAGCTGGATTACCACTAAAGTGAAATCAGCTCTGCTTGCGAATGCTGAACTTAACGGCATCAAAGTAAAAGTGATTACTGAGGATTCAGAAGTATTCCTGCTTGGACTCGTGACTCGAGAGCATGCCGATATCGCAACAGAAGTTGCTCGTAACATCTCTGGCGTAAAACAGGTCATTCGAGCGTTTGAATATGGTGAAGAAGAGACGGCTGTTAACTAGCCTTAAGCCAGTCAATTGAATGCTATATAGCAGAAAAGAAAAAGCAGCGACGAGTCGCTGCTTTTTTATTTGGTTCGTTATCTAATACCAATCGTAGTAAATAATCTATCATTCTAGCTTGTTAAAAATCTCGATAACTGCGTTAGAATTTTTGATTGTAGAATAACTACTTATCAAAAAATTCCGCCTTGCTCTCAAGCTTTTTTCCTGCGCTATTTCTGATCACTTACTTACTGTGATTGGTATAACTAACGTTATTTGATAACACGAAGGCTTGGGCGACCTTTCGCTGGACGAGGTGGCTCAGGATCTGAGTCTGGCTCTTCAGCATCTACGTCTGCCGTTGCTACGCTCAAAGATGGGCCTTTTTCTGGTTCTTCAAAAGGACTTTCTTCAATCCCTTCTTCAAACGCTTCCATGTAAGCCTCTTCAGGTTCAAACATGGTACCAGCACCATTTTCACGAGCATAAATCGCTTGTACTGCGTAAAGCGGAACGATCACAGAGTGTGGACGACCACTAAAGCGAGCACTAAACGTCACAGCTTCGTTACCCAGTTCAAGTTGTCCAACCGCACGAGGCGCGATGTTCAGAATGATCTGACCATCTTGAACAAACTCTTCTGGAACTCGCACACCCGGTAATGTTGCTTCAACAACAAGGTGTGGAGTTAGTTCGTTATCAACCAGCCACTCATAAAATGCACGAAGCATGTATGGTCGGCGTGGAGTCATATTAGAAATATCCATAAACGCTTAGCGAACGAGTCGCATCTCACGCTCAGCTTCAGTTAGAGAAGCTAGGAATGAATCACGTTCGAATACGCGGTTCATGTAAATCTTAAGCTCTTTAGAACCAGGACCAATTAGTTCGATACCAAGCTCAGGTAAACGCCATAATAGCGGAGCTAGGTAACAATCAATTAGGCTAAACTCTTCGCTCATGAAGTATTCATACTCAGCGAAGATAGGAGCAAGAGTCAGTAGGTCGTTGCGCAGTTTAACGCGAGCTGCTTCAGATTCTTCAGCGTTGCCTTTAACGATCTTCTCTGCAACTGAATACCAGTTACGCTCAATGCGGTACATCATTAGACGGCTGTTACCACGAGCAACCGGGTATACAGGCATCAACGGTGGGTGAGGGAAACGCTCATCTAGGTATTCCATGATGATCTTCGAGTCATATAGAGCAAGCTCACGATCAACAAGAGTAGGTACTGATTTGTACGGGTTCAGTTCAACAAGCTCTGCTGGTAGATTTTTTTCATCAACCAACTCAACTTCAACACTTACGCCTTTTTCAGCAAGAACGATGCGCACCTGATGGCTATACATATCAGAAGCACTTGAGAAAAGAGTCATTACAGAACGTTTATTGGCAGCTACAGCCATGGAGCCCTCCAGTACACTTTAAATAAAAACAATGGAGGCCTAAAGCCTCCATTGAACATTAACATAATTTGGGAATTAGCACGGTATTATAGCACAATTAGTGCACATCACGCCAATACTCTTTCTTCAGCAAAATCACGATGATAGTGAAGATTACTAAGAAGGCCATTACCCACCAACCCATAGCGTGACGCTCAAGTTGAACTGGGTCGCCCGAGTAAACCAAAAAGTTAACAAGGTCACGAACTGCTTCGTCGTATTCACCAGCACTTAATTCGCCAGAGCCGTCAGTCTCAGTGCCAACAACAACCGTCACTTCCTCGCCATCTACCATATGAGTATCGTAGATTGGTGTTGGGATACCTTGCAGTTCTTCAAGAACGTGCGGCATACCAACGCTTGGGAAAACAATGTTGTTCACGCCAAATGGACGAGACGGATCTTCATAGAAAGTACGAAGGTAAGTGTACAGCCAGTCTGCGCCACGAACACGAGCAACCAATGTTAGGTCTGGTGGCGGAGCACCAAACCAACTTGCCGCTTGATCAGAAGGCATAGCATTAACCATCAAGTCACCGATTTTCGCTTCAGGGTCGAAAATCAGATTTTCCTTCATAAGATCAACGGGGATCTCTAAATCATTCGCAACACGTTCATAGCGCTGGTACTGCGTTGAGTGACAAGCGAAACAGTAGTTCATGAACATCTTAGCGCCATTTTGCAATGAAGCTTTGTCTGTTAAATCATTGTTCGCTTTGTCTAATGGTACGTTTGCACCCGCTGCCATCACCAGTGACGGCAACATAGCAAATAAAATTACAATCCACTTTTTCATTTGAATGTCACCCTTTCTGGTAATGGTTTCGTCGCTTCATTTTTACTGTAGAACCACAGTAGAACGAAGAACATGAAGTAACCTAAGCTAAAGATTTGAGCCAGTAGCGTGTATGTTGGCGTTGCTGGAAGCGCACCAAGTACACCAAGCGCAATAAAGCTTATTGTGAATTGGATGATGTTAATCAAATGCAGTTTGCTACGGTAACGGTAAGAACGCACTTTACAACGGTCGAACCATGGTAGTAGGAATAGCACAACAATAGATGCGCCCATTGCTACAACACCTAGCAACTTATCAGGAACAGCACGCAGAATTGCGTAAAACGGCGTGAAGTACCATACCGGAGCGATGTGCTCTGGTGTTTTCAGTGGGTTAGCAGCTTCAAAGTTTGGCGGCTCAAGGAAGAATCCACCCATCTCTGGGTTAAAGAACAGCACATAACAGAAGAAGAATAGGAAACCGGCCACACCAACCATATCTTTCACGGTCCCGTATGGGTGGAAAGGAATAGAGTCAATGATGTCGTATTTCTTAGTGTAATCCTTGTGGAATGGGAACTGCGTTTTGTAGTCGTCGCCCATTGTGCCTTTAGGAAGTTTCGTCTCAATACCGTCTGGGTTGTTCGAACCCACTTCGTGCAGTGCTAGTACGTGAAGTACGATAAGCAGCAGAAGTACAATTGGTAGAGCGATAACGTGCAGTGCGAAGAAACGGTTCAGCGTTGCACCAGAGATGATGTAGTCACCACGGATCCAAAGCGTTAGGTCATCACCGATAACAGGGATCGCACCAAACAGAGAAATGATTACCTGAGCACCCCAGTAAGACATTTGACCCCATGGTAGTAGGTAACCCATGAAAGCCTCAGCCATAAGCACTAAGAAGATCAACATACCGAAGATCCAAAGTAGCTCACGAGGCTTTTGGTAAGAACCATAGATTAGGCCACGGAACATGTGCAGGTAGATAACAACGAAGAATGCCGAAGCACCTGTTGAGTGCATGTAACGTAGTAGCCAACCGTATTCCACATCACGCATGATGTATTCAACAGAAGCAAATGCACCCTCACCTGACGGTACGTAGTTCATTGTTAGCCAAATACCCGTAAGGATTTGGTTAACCAATACCAACATTGCCAAAGAACCGAAAAGGTACCAAAAGTTAAAGTTCTTAGGCATTGGGTATTCAGATAAATGCTTTTTATACGCATTCATCGCGGGTAGACGTTTCTCTACCCAATCAAGCAATCCTTGCATTACGCGTCTCCCTCGTCCACACCGATCATGATCTTAGTGTCACTCAAATACATATGCTTTGGTACAACAAGATTCAATGGAGCTGGTACGCCTTGGAATACTCGACCTGCCATATCAAACTTTGAACCATGACAAGGACAGAAGAAACCAGACTTAACACCCTGAACTTGTTCTGCAAAAGAATCCGGCAGGTAAGTTGGAGAACAACCTAAGTGCGTACAGAAACCAACAGCAACGAAGAATTCCGGCTTAATTGAACGGAACTCGTTCTGTGCGTATTCTGGTTGTTGTTCAGCTTCAGATTGAGGGTCACGAAGTTGACCACCGATCGATTTTAGGTTTTCTAGTACCGACTCAGCACGGCGTACAACCCATACAGGTTTACCTTGCCACTCGACACGAACCATTTGTCCCGGTTCTAACTTACTGACTTCCACTTCCACCGGCGCGCCCGCAGCTTTCGCCTTGGCACTCGGATTCCATGATTTAATAAAAGGCACGGCTACAGCAGCTGCTCCTAAACCACCAACAACGGCTGTTGTTGCGGTTAAGAAACGCCTGCGACCGTTATTTAAAGGCGCGTTGCTCATCCAAACATTCTCCCATTTGCTCCTTGTGGATTGAAATAATTCCGATTAAAGAGCATGGCTAACAAAATATGTATTTAGTTCTATTTATTGACGGCAAATGATAAATAAAACCCTACTTTTTGACAAGATAAAGCTACCTTTTTGTAACAATCATGAGGCAAAGCGCACATTGGGTTACAAAAGCTTTCAAAATATAAGAATTTGGAAATAAAACGAGGAAGGGAAAGCGTTTAGAGGGGGTATAAAAACAAAAAGCCCGGCATATAGCCGAGCTTTGAACCACAATTCCAGTCGTAAAACTGGGGGCGTGTACTTTTTCGTAAAGAAAAATTAACGCTTAGAGAATTGAGGTTTACGACGTGCTTTACGTAGACCAACTTTCTTACGTTCAACGCAACGAGCGTCACGAGTAACGTAGCCAGCTGCACGTAGAGCAGGACGTAGAGTTTCATCGTACTCCATAAGAGCGCGAGTGATACCGTGGCGGATTGCGCCAGCTTGACCAGAAATACCACCACCAGAAACAGTGATGTAAAGGTCAAGTTTCTCAGTTAGTTCAACTAGCTCAAGAGGTTGCTTAACAACCATACGAGAAGTTGGACGACCGAAGTAAACATCAAGGCTACGCTTGTTGATTACGATCTCACCAGAGCCTGGTTTGATGAAAACACGAGCTGCTGAGCTTTTGCGACGACCAGTGCCGTAGTATTGATTCTCTGCCATTTTCATAATCCCCTTAGATGTCTAGTACTTGTGGCTGTTGAGCAACATGGTTGTGCTCAGTACCAGCGTACACTTTAAGCTTACGGTACATCGCGCGGCCTAGAGGACCACGTGGAAGCATACCTTTAACTGCTAGTTCTAGAACCATTTCTGGTTTCTTAGCAATTAGCTTTTCAAAAGTGATAGTTTTAAGACCACCTGGGAACTCTGAGTGACGGTAGTAAACCTTACCCTTAGCTTTGTTACCAGTTACAGCAACTTTCTCAGCGTTAACAACGATGATGTAATCACCAGTGTCTACGTGAGGAGTGTATTCTGCTTTGTGCTTGCCGCGTAGGCGAGAAGCGATTTCACTTGCTAGACGGCCAAGAGTTTTGCCTTCAGCGTCTACAACATACCAGTCGCGTTTTACAGTTTCTGGTTTAGCAACGAAAGTTTTCATGCTAATAATTACCTATTTAAAAAATTTACACTTAAGGAATACTCGCGTATTCCCACTGTCTAAGAGTTACCATTCATCACCCCTTCGAGTGTTGGAAAACTCTTGGCATAACGTGATTTTACTCATCGCTAGAGGCCCGCAGTAACGGTAGGTCGCAGGATTATAGAGAAGAGCGAAGAAAAAATCACCTCTTTTTGAACAAAATCACGATTTTTTTAATTCTATTTCTTATTCGAGATAATCAAAGCTAACTTAAGTGTTCTTTTGCCAAATATTCATGGCTCTGCATTTCAATTAAACGCGACTGACAACGTTTAAATTCAAACTCTAGCTGACCATGGGTGTATAGCTTTTCTAGCTCCACTTCCGCTGAAATAATCAGCTTCACATTGCGCTCGTAGAACTCATCAACTAATGCAATGAAGCGCCTCGCAGCGTCATCTGAAGTCGCGCCCATTTGCAATACATCCGCCAATAGAACTGTGTGATAAACCCGAGACAACTCAATATAGTCGTTCTGGCTACGAGCCGACTGACAAAGCTGAGCAAAGGTACCATGCAGTACGCCATCACTCGCTTCGACTACATCTAATTGACGGTGGTTAACCTCTATCTGCTTAAGCTTCTCTTTATCTTCACCAACGAGCTGAGCGTAATACTTTTCGAGATTAATATTCGCTTGGCTATCTAGCGGGTAATGGTAAATCTCAGCCTGTTCTAAGGTACGTAGACGATAGTCAATACCACTATCGACATTAAGGATATGACAGTTGTCTTGAATGAGCTTGATGGCAGGTAAGAAACGCGCTCGCTGTAACCCGTTGCGATACAGATCCGCAGGTGGAATATTAGAGGTCGCAACCAAGATAGCGTTTCGAGCGAATAACTCTTGGAACAAGGTTCCTAGGATCATCGCATCGGTGATGTCTGAAACAAATAATTCGTCGAAACAGATAATGTCCGCTTCTTCCTTCAACTTGTCTGCGACTAAAGGCAATGGATCACTCACATTACCTAGCGCCTTTAGCTCATCATGAACTCGATACATAAAGCGGTGAAAGTGAACACGCATTTTTTTAGTGGTCGGTAAGGCATCATAGAACGTATCCATTAAGTACGTTTTTCCTCGCCCTACGCCACCCCAAAAATAGAGACCTTTCGGTGGTTGTGGCAGTTCTGGCTTTTTGCCTAGTAATTTCTGGAAGCGAGTCAGTTGAGGAATGGGCGTATTCATGTAATCTTGAAATTGATGAAAGAGTTCATCTAAAGATTTTACGGCTTGCTCTTGTGCTGGATCTCTTTGAAATCCATGTTCTTTTATATCTTGTTCGTATTTTTTAATGGGATTCATGACGACATTTCCACAATGAAAGCAATATCAGACAACAACTAAAAATGAGCCCAAACAGTACGAGGAATAACGTGATGTGGTGAATAATGCAGCATCAAACTGCTAACTAGCGCACACGCATTTCTCTTTATACTGCGGCTTTCTCATAGTACCATGGAGCTGTATCACGTGTAACTAAGTAGTAACAAACATGTTAAAAAACAATAATAAGGAGCTGTTATGCCTTGGATGTATGCCGTTGCCGGTTTACTAGTCGGAGTTATTTTAGGGGTCGCTATTTCTCGTCTCATGACACCTGAATACAAAAAACAAAAGAACGTACAGAAAGAATTGGATAGCGCAAAGTTTGCCCTTGAGCAGCAGCGACAAGAGCTGGCTGATCACTTTGCGAAATCAGCAGAAATGTTGGACACATTAGGTAAAGACTACACAAAACTGTACCAACACATGGAAAAAACAAGCTCAGAGCTGATTCCTAACCTGCCAGAGCAAGATAACCCGTTTGTGAAAACAGCCGCTGCCCATTCGGACAAGCCACAAGAGAAGCCTTCAGTAAAAGAGGCGACACTTGAGGAACAACCGAAAGATTACGCTAATGGCGCAACCGGTTTATTTACAGAGCAGAAGAAAGAAATCATGAATGCTCCCGATGTTGTTACAGCAAAAGCATCGTAAACATTTAACACTTCTGTGAACTTTACAAAGGTTTTTGAGTCATAACTTTCACTCAGGTCATTTGAAACTTATCATACTTATTAAACGTATAAGAGGGTTAAGACCTTAACTAGAGAGGAGTTTATGATGAAAAAACCTTTGCTTGCTTTATCAGTGCTAACTTTAAGCTTAAGTTCAATCATCACCCCCATTAAAGCAACAGCCGCACTGCCATTAAGTGTGGGTAATGAACAATTACCGAGCCTTGCTCCTATGCTTGAACAAGTGACCCCCGCTGTGGTTAGTATTGCCGTAGAAGGCAAACAGGTACAACGTCAGCAAATCCCTGAACAATTTCAATTCTTTTTTGGTCCAGAACAAACACGAGAGCGTCCCTTCCGCGGATTAGGCTCTGGTGTCATCATTGACGCCGAGAAAGGTCATATCGTGACCAATTACCATGTCATTAATGGTGCGGACGATATCAAAGTAAAACTGCATGATGGTCGAGAGTACGATGCTGAGCTAATCGGCGGCGACCAGATGTCTGATATCGCACTGCTAAAATTAGAAGAAGCCAAAAACCTGACCCAGATAAAAGTCGCAGACTCAGACAAACTAAGAGTTGGTGATTTTAGTGTCGCGATCGGTAACCCATTCGGACTTGGGCAAACCGTGACATCCGGTATTGTTTCTGCACTCGGCCGTAGCGGCCTGAATCTAGAAAACTTTGAAAACTTCATTCAAACCGATGCAGCAATCAACAGCGGCAACTCTGGTGGTGCGCTAGTGAACCTTAACGGTGAGCTAATTGGTATCAACACCGCCATTCTTGGCCCTAACGGAGGTAATGTCGGTATCGGCTTTGCAATCCCTTCTAATATGATGACAAACCTGACAGAACAAATTCTCGACTTCGGTGAAGTAAAACGCGGCATGCTTGGCGTTCAAGGCGGAGAAGTGACCTCTGAATTGGCAGAAGCACTCGGTTATGAATCAAGCAAGGGCGCCTTTGTTAGCCAAATCGTCCCTGACAGCGCAGCCGATAAAGCAGGACTGAAAGCGGGCGATATTATTGTCTCTATTAATGGCAAACGCATTGATACCTTCAGCGAGTTAAGAGCTAAGGTCGCAACACTCGGCGCTGGTAAGCAGATTGAACTGGGTGTGGTTCGTGACGGTAAGAGCAAAACCTTTGATGTGACGCTTGGTGAATCCACCAATAATAAAACACAAGCTGAGAAGCTCCATGAAGGACTAGCTGGTGCTGAGTTAACCAACACAACAGAGAGTGACTCTGCAACGGGCGTCAAGGTATCGAATGTTGCTCAAGGTTCACCAGCCGAAGCCTATCAACTCCTGAAAGATGACATCATCATCGGAGTAAACCGCCAGCCCGTTAAGAACCTTGCTGAGTTTAGAGAGATTCTTGAAAAACAACCTGGTGTACTGGCGCTTAATATCCAGCGAGGCGACCGAACTATCTATCTTGTGATTCGATAGTCTTACGTCAGCGCAATTACAGGGAGGCTCAGTAAGTTTGCTTTAAACTTACTCAGTCTCCCTTTTCTTTAGATCAATCAAAATGCTATGCTTCACTTGTAATCAAATCAGTCATCCATTGATGGAGGCTTCACACCTTACTTGTTGAAGAGGGAAACATGCTGTCCTTTCTATTTCGTTCTATTTCCCTTGGACTCGTTTCAGCGGCGCTTATTCTTCTCGCCTTCCCGAGCTTAAGACCAGCGATTGTCGCTGACGTCACTAGCCCTAAAGTCGATAATATTGGCTCTCTTCAGATTTCATTTAACCAAGCAGTTCGCCGCGCGGCGCCTGCAGTGGTTAACATTTATAGCCGTAAATACGCTGAAAGCGATCGAAACAAACTGCTCACACAAGGTTTGGGCTCTGGGGTGATTGTTAGCGAGAAAGGCTACATCATTACCAACTTCCATGTGGTGGCTCAAGCAGACCAAATAGTTGTGGCACTTCAAGATGGCCGAGTAGCAGCTGCGCAACTTGTCGGTTCAGACAAACGCACCGATATCGCGATACTTAGAGTCAGCGGTGATAATCTACCGGTGATCCCACTCAATCCTAATTACAAAGCCAATGTCGGTGATGTTGTACTGGCTATCGGTAACCCATACAACCTAGGTCAAACAACAACCTTTGGTATCATCTCTGCAACCGGCCGTTCTTCGATCAGTGCCGATGGCCATCAAGCCTTTATCCAGACCGATGCGGCAATCAATGAAGGTAACTCAGGTGGCGCACTGGTGAACTCACAAGGTGAGCTAGTCGGTATCAATACCGCCTCTTTCCAGCAAGCTACCGACATGGAAACCTATGGGATCTCATTCGCTATCCCCTATCCGCTTGCTAATAAAATCATGGAAAAGATCATCGCCGATGGTCGTGTGATTCGTGGCTATATTGGTATCGATGGACAAGACATCAACTCAGTCACCTCACGCATGTTGGGTACTAAGAATATCGGCGGGATCGTTGTGTTGGGGATAGACCCTAATGGTCCGGCTGCCGATGCGGGTTTTGAAGCTCAAGACATTATTGTCAGTATCAACGATAACCAAGTAAATGGTCGCCAGAGTGTAATGGACATCGTTACCGACCTGCGACCTGGTACAGTTATCGATGTGGGTATATTGCGCCAAGGTGAAAGCAAAACCTTAAAGGTGACCATCGCCGAAGATACTCGCCTGTAGAGCAAACTCTGTAAGCAATGATTCAAGCTGCTAATACACAAGTACAAAAAACCCAGCTCATAGGCTGGGTTTTCTTTTATCTAAAGATTGTTTCAAGTATCTCTACGATTCACTTTGCTCTTCGATATCGATGCGAGTCACTCGCTGTAGTCCTCTAGGCAGTAGACCACCACGACGACCACGTTCACCACGGAAGTTTTCAAGATCCGCAGGTTTCAAACCAAGCTTACGTTTACCGGCGTAGATAGTCAGCGTCGCATTCTCTGGGATAGCCATAAGATGTGAGACAAACTCTTCACGCTCTTTTGCTTTCGCAGAAGGGATGTTGATGATCTTGTTGCCTTTACCTTTGCTCAGCTGAGGGAGATCTTTAATCGGGAACAACAACATACGACCTTGGTTAGTAATCGCCAGAATCTGATTACTGTCCAAGTCAGCAATAGGGCTTGGCATCATCACTTCAGAAGCTTGTGGCAAGTTAACCAAGGCTTTACCGCTCTTGTTCTTGGACAGCAGATCGCTACCCTTACAAACAAAACCATAACCTGCATCAGAACCGACTAACCATAATTGTTCATTCTCTCCCATCACCACTTGGCGAATAGAAGTACCTGGGCTGACGTTCAAGCGGCCTGTAATTGGCTCACCTTGGCTTCGCGCCGACGGTAATGAATGTGACTCAAGGGAGTAGCTTCGACCATCACTGCCGAGGAACACCGCTTGCTGGTTACTCTTACCCTTAGCACTCGCTAAGAATTTATCACCCGATTTGTAGTTCAAACCTTCAGCGTCAACTTCATGCCCCTTGGCATGACGAATCCAACCTTTCTCAGACAACACAACCGTGATTGGTTCGCTTGGTACTAAGTCGCGCTCTGTTAGCGCTTTCGCTTCAGCGCGCTCAATCAGAGGTGAACGACGATCATCGCCGTATTTATCCGCATCTGCTTGGATTTCTTTCTTGATCAGCGTATTCAAGCGACGCTCTGAACCGAGTAGCTTTTCAAGCTTCTCACGTTCAGCTTCAAGCTCTTCTTGTTCCGCTCGGATTTTAAACTCTTCTAACTTAGCTAAGTTACGAAGTTTAATATCAAGAATCGCATTGGCTTGAATTTCAGAAATGTTGAAACGGCTCATTAGGACAGGACATGGTTCGTCTTCTGTACGAATGATCTCAATCACTTCATCGATATTAAGATAAGCAGCAAGCAAACCTTCTAAGATGTGCAAGCGTGCCAGTACTTTATCTAAACGGTACTGCAAACGACGGCGAACCGTTGTGCGACGGAACTCGATCCACTCTTTCAGGATTTGAACTAAGCCTTTAACTTGAGGACGATTATCTAAACCAATCATGTTCAAGTTAACGCGGAAGTTTTTCTCTAGATCCGTCGACGCGAACAGGTGACTCATCAATTGGTCACAGTCGATACGATTCGAACGAGGAACGACAACGATACGCGTTGGGTTCTCGTGATCCGATTCATCTCGCAAGTCGTCAACCATTGGCAGCTTCTTAGCGCGCATCTGGTTAGCGATTTGCTCAAGTAACTTCGCACCTGACACTTGATGAGGTAAAGCCGTGATAACAATATCAGAGCCTTCCTTGTGCCAAACCGCGCGCATCTTGATGCTGCCACGTCCAGTACGGTAGATCTTTTCGATGTCCGATTTCGGGGAGATAATCTCAGCTTCAGTCGGGTAATCTGGACCTTGAATGAAACCCATCACGTCTGAAAGCTCAGACTTAGGCGTATCAATTAGGTGAATGGCTGCATTAGCGACTTCACGCACGTTGTGTGGTGGAATATCGGTCGCCATACCTACCGCGATACCTGTAATACCGTTAAGTAGGATGTGAGGTAGGCGAGCAGGCAACATTTGAGGCTCTTTCATCGTGCCATCAAAGTTTGGTTGCCAGTCAACAGTGCCTTGACCTAGTTCACCTAGAAGAACCTCAGCAAACTTAGATAATTTGGCTTCGGTATAACGCATCGCAGCGAACGATTTCGGATCATCAGGAGCACCCCAGTTACCTTGACCATCTACCAATGGGTAGCGGTAAGAGAAAGGCTGCGCCATCAATACCATCGCTTCGTAACAAGCAGAGTCTCCATGTGGGTGATACTTACCTAATACGTCACCAACGGTACGTGCTGATTTTTTGTATTTCGATGCAGCCGATAAGCCTAGCTCAGACATCGCGTAGATAATACGACGCTGTACTGGCTTCAAGCCATCACCGATATACGGCAATGCACGATCCATGATCACGTACATTGAGTAATTTAAGTAGGCATCTTCGGTGAACTTGCGCATTGGCAGCTGTTCAACGCCATCATATGTAATTTCGTTAGACATCCATTATACCTCGGCCATATCACCGTTAGTCTGTAGCCATGTACGGCGATCATCTGCACGTTTCTTACCAAGCAGCATGTCCATCATCTCGTTGGTTGCTTCGCTGTCATCAATCGTTAACTGCACAAGGCGACGAGTGTTTGGATCCATGGTGGTTTCACGCAACTGAAGTGGGTTCATTTCACCCAGACCTTTGAATCGTTGCACGTTGATCTTGGCTTTCTTCTGCGATAGTCGCTCAAGCACACCGTCTTTCTCTGCGTCATCGAGTGCGTAGAACACTTCTTTACCGCAATCGATACGATACAGAGGAGGCATTGCCACATAGATATGACCCGCTTCAACTAATGCATGGAAATGGCGAGTAAACAAAGCACACAGCAGTGTCGCGATATGAAGACCATCCGAGTCCGCATCGGCAAGGATACAGATCTTACCGTAACGCAGGCCGGATAAATCATCGTTGTCCGGGTCGATGCCTAGAGCCACCGAGATGTCGTGCACTTCTTGCGAAGCCAATACTTGGTCTGCTGACACTTCCCATGTATTTAGGATCTTACCGCGAAGTGGCATAACTGCTTGGAACTCACGATCACGTGCTTGTTTAGCAGAACCACCCGCCGAGTCCCCTTCCACGAAGAAGATTTCGGTACGGCTTAAGTCTTGAACTGAACAGTCAGTTAGCTTACCCGGCAGTGCTGGGCCTGAAGCGATTTTCTTACGCACAACCTTTTTGCTTGCGCGCATACGGCGGTGGGCATTCGCAATACAAGCTTCTGCTAGCTGTTCTGCCAGTTGTGGCTTTTCGTTCAACCACAGGCTAAACGCATCTTTTACCACACCAGACACAAACGCAGCAGTTTGACGTGAAGACAAGCGCTCTTTTGTTTGACCAGCAAACTGCGGATCTTGCATCTTCACCGACAGTACGTACGAACAGCGATCGAAGATATCGTCGCCCGTTAGCTTAACGCCACGCGGCAGCAAATTACGGAATTCACAGAACTCACGCATTGCATCAAGAAGACCTTGGCGAAGACCGTTTACGTGTGTACCACCTTGTTTAGTCGGTACTAAGTTCACGTAACTTTCGGTGATCATGTCGCCGCCTTCTGGCTGCCAGATGATCGCCCAGTTTGCCATTTCTGTTTCAGCAACGAATTCGCCAACATACGGTTCTTCAGGCAGCAAGGTGTAACCTTTCACGCCTTCGGCAAGGTAGTCTTTTAGACCATCTTCATAGAACCATTTATGCTCTTCACCACCGACTTTGTCGATAAAGGTAATTTCTAAACCTGGGCAAAGCACTGCTTTTGCACGTAGGTTGTTAATCAGACGAAGTGTCGAGAATTTAGGGCTATCGAAGTACTTAGGATCAGGCCAGAAATGTACTGATGTACCACTGTTACGATGACCACAAGTGCCCGTCACAGTAAGCTCTGTTACTGCATGACCGCCTTCAAGTGCGATCTCGTGAACCTGACCTTCTCGGCGTACGGTCACTTCAACACGTTTTGACAGCGCGTTTACAACCGAGATACCTACACCGTGCAGACCACCAGAGAACTTATAGTTGTTATTCGAGAATTTACCGCCAGAGTGGAGCTTAGTTAAAATCAGCTCAACACCTGAGATCCCTTTTTCAGGGTGGATATCGACAGGCATACCACGGCCGTCATCGGTAACTTCTAACGATTGGTCTGCATGAAGTACCACTTTGATCTTCTTAGCGTGTCCCGCTAGTGCTTCATCGACCGAGTTATCAATGACTTCTTGGGCAAGGTGGTTAGGTCTTTCTGTCTCGGTATACATTCCCGGGCGGTGTCGCACAGGGTCGAGACCTTCAAGTACCTCGAGGTCTTTTGCATTATATTGTTCAGTCATAATACGGAGTTTACTCAAAAAGTTTGCGTCAGTTCGCTGGCTCCAGTTTCACTAAAGCAGAATCATTACTATGAACCGTCATAGTAGAGCGAACGAGCGAAGTATTGGGGAATATAGTCTGGAAGCTGAGTAATGATGTCAAGCTAGTTCAAAAACTAAGACATCAAACTATGATATTTCACCATTGATAGATGAAATAACAGGCAAACAAGAGAAAATCACTTGGTTGGTGGAACAGATTAAAGATTTAGAAAGGTGATGATTTGTTGTGGGTAGCGTTCAAAATCAACAAAGCTATGATCCCCGCCCTCTTCTACTGTCTGTGTTGCACCTTGGTACTTCTCTACCGCTTGTCGGTAATCCAGAACTTCGTCTTCCGTTTGCTGAAGTAACCAGAAGTCGCTCGGCTTAGCGATAGCCGAAACCTCTAACGCCTTCAGTTCATCAATATGTTTTGTTTCCAGTACATATCGTTCATCTGTGTATGGGTTTACTTGTTCACCTAAATAGTCAGCAAGAAGCTCATACGGCTTCACTGCTGGGTTTACAACCACCGCTTTAAAACCATAGTGGCTATTCAGCCATGTTGAAAGATAGCCACCCAGCGAGCTACCGACCAACGCTATTTGATATTGCTCTTTGTATTGCTCCACCAGCTGCTGTAAATGAAGTGCCGCTTGTTGAGGGAAACTCGGCAGTTGAGGGGTTACGACTTTAATATCAGCGCGATGCTCCGCACAGTAATCTGCCATCACATTCGCTTTATGAGAACGTGATGAGCTGTTAAATCCGTGAATATAGAGAAGCAGCGATGGCTTATTAGCTTGTTGATTAGAGCCTAGCATCAATAACCGCCTTCATTAGTAACCAGCAGCCTTAAAATCAGGCAAGAACTGCCCATGAGGCAGACGACGAACTTGCGTGCTAACGGTACCGTCTTGATGTAATTCAATCTCTCTCCAGCCCGGAGACAAAGTATCAACCGCGAAGTCATCTGAGTTAGGTTTGAATTGCACACAAGTCGACGGTGTTGCCATGACTTGTACACCATGATGATCTCGGTTCATGTCTTGATGAACGTGACCACACAGTACGGCTTTAACATTGGTGTGCTGTTGAACCACATCCCAAAATTGATCGGCGTCTTTTAGGTTATGTTGATCTAACCATGCGCTGCCAACCAACAATGGATGGTGGTGCAATAGAACCAAGGTATTACGTTCAGGGAACTCCGTCAGCTTCTGTTCTAATAGGTCAAGCTGTTGATCGCTGAGGCGACCATGAGGCACACCAACCACCTGCGAGTCTAGCATCACCATCTGCCAGTTATCGCCTAGCAAGACATGCTCAACACACTGTATTTGTGGTGATGGTAAAACACTGCCCATATTAGGCTTAAAGTCATGGTTCCCTGGCAGCCAATAGCATGGCTTTTCCAAAGGCTGAATCCCTGACTCAAATTTCTGGTACGACTCAGCACTGTGATCTTGAGATATATCACCGGTTGCTAAAATCGCTTGATAGTCAAAGCCCTGACTAACAATGCCATCGACTACAGCACGAAAGCTATCTTGAGTGTTGATGCTTAATAAGCTGCCATTGCTCGGCGCAAATAAATGCGTGTCCGTTAGCTGCACAAGCTTAATAGTGCTCTCATCAAATTTTGAAGTGTGTGATAATTCCAAAATAACAAATCCAGATACGTTACTGTTTAGACTTTAAAAGTGTTGATAAATAGGCTCAATTAAAAGGCAATTGGGGTTCGGCTGATACCCGTTTTTAAACAAAACGTTAACCATTCCCCAAGAAATTTATTCAATTGAAATTTCTCGTCCTTTTGCAGAAGCTTAGTGTTGGGGTAGTCATATTTCGCTTTGACTCGCGAAAAATCCCCGCTAGCGCACACTTCTGCAACTCGAGCGTCGTGATATAGCCTGACAGACATTTTTGGCAAAGGAAACACTGGCATCGCATCACTCTGACATATATCTATTAATGTGGTGTATTTTGTGACCTCATTCACTGTCAATTGATACACCATATTAACGGCTTGGTAACAGCGAACGTCACCAACCTCATGCCCAACCGGTAACAAAGCGTTCAGTTTGGCATAGTTAGTCTCGTAAACTCGCATCAATTCAGCAAGATCAACATGATACGGTTTTTTGACCGCGATATTTGGCATGACGTTAATCTATCCACTCTGACTGTAATTCTTGGTAGTTCAATTGTAGCCACTGTAGCGCAATGATCGTGGCTCCATTTTCAAATACACCATCTTTTACCAACTGATAAGCCGCTTCGCGACTCATCACTTGTACACGAATGTCTTCACCTTCGTAGTCCAATCCGTGTACCCCTTTGGCTGTCGTTGCATCAACACAGCCAACAAAGACGTCGAGCTTTTCAGAGCAACCACCAGATGAAGGATAATACGAAGTAATAGGCAATACAGATCCGACTTCGACTCCGGCTTCTTCCATTGCTTCACGACGAGCGACGTCTTGTGGCGATTCGTCCGTATCAATGATCCCAGCAACAATTTCGTATTGCCATGGGTTCTCATGCTCTAGGGCTCCGACACGGATCTGTTCGACGATCACCACTTCATCACGCACAGGATCATAAGGTAGCAAAGCGGCAGCATGTCCACGCTCAAACATCTCACGCTCTATTGGTTGGCTCCAGCCTCCCTCAAATAGTCTATGTTTAAATGTGTACTTGACCATTTTGAAAAAACCACGAAACAGCGTCTCTTTTGAGACTATTTCCACATCTTGCGGAGTAAACTCATGTCGTTGATTGTCATACTGTTGCATTTGGTACCTCACTAAGTGATCTTTATAGTTTACTCATTGTCCGAGTTAACTACCAAGGATAAGGTTCAACTTTTTATATAAAATTTATAATTAAAGTTAAGCTTTAAAAAATAAATATTGCACAAGTGGACAGTTAACTGTAAAAAAGTGCAAAGTTTCGAGTAAATTACCACCAAACTGGGTTAAACTCTTCTAAAGAAAATTCCATAAAAGGCAGGAATAGGAAAATGAAAAAACTGCTTCCACTATTTATCAGTGCAGCAATTGGCAGCCTGAGTTCGTCAGCTTTTGCTGATACGCTAGCTGAAGTTTACGACCAAGCAAAACAGAACGATCCACAACTTCTTCGTTCAGCAGCGCAGCGCGATGCCGCTTTTGAAGCAGTAACGTCAAGTCGTAGCTCTTTGTTACCGCAAATCAACCTAACAGCAAACTACGACATTAATCGTGGTGATCGAGATACATCAGGTGTTGGTAATTCAAGCATTGATAACAACACTTGGGGAGCTGCTATCGGCTTCAGCCAAGAGCTTTACCAGCGTTCTTCATGGATCACACTAGATACGGCAGAGAAAACCGCTCGTCAATCTGATTCAGCTTACGCGGCAGAACAACAAGCCTTGATCCTTCGTGTTGCGACAGCATACTTCGAAGTGCTTCGCGCTCAAGATAACCTAGAATTTGTTCGTGCAGAGAAAGCAGCGGTTGCTCGTCAACTAGAGCAAACTAAGCAACGTTTTGAAGTAGGTCTTTCAGCAATCACCGATGTACATGATGCGCAAGCTCAGTACGATGGTGTTTTGGCTGATGAAGTTCTTGCAGAGAACGACCTAACGAATAGCTACGAAGGTCTTCGTGAGATTACAGGTCAGGAACACTCTAACCTAAGCATCCTAGATACTGATCGTTTCTCAGCAAGCAAATCTTCTGAGTCTGCAGTTGCACTTGTTGAACAAGCAGAACAAAAGAACCTTAGCTTATTGGCTGCACGTATCTCTCAAGACGTAGCAAAAGACAACATCTCTCTAGCAAGCTCTGGTCACCTACCAAGCTTAACCCTAGATGGTAGCTACGCTGTTTCAGATCAATCAAACAGCACCCAAGATTACGACCAAGACAACCTAAACATTGGTTTGAACTTAGTTGTACCTCTATACACGGGTGGTAACACAACTTCATTGACTAAACAGGCTGAATACAACTACGTTGCAGCAAGTGAAGATCTAGAAGCAACTTACCGTAGCGTTGTAAAAGACGTACGTGCATTCAACAACAACATCAGCGCTTCGATCGGTGCTCTACGCGCTTACGAACAGTCTGTAGTTTCTGCTCAGTCTGCTCTAGAAGCAACAGAAGCTGGTTTTGATGTAGGTACTCGTACTATCGTTGACGTACTAGATTCGACTCGTCGTCTATATGATGCGAACAAAAACCTTTCAGATGCTCGTTACAACTACATCCTAAGTGTACTTCAGCTTCGTCAAGCAGTTGGTACGCTAAGCGAACAAGACATTGTTGATGTAAACGCAGGTCTAAAAGTAGCAAGTAAGTAACTCTTAATTACTCAAGTTACCGTTACAAAAATGCCGCTCATTGAGCGGCATTTTTATTATCGATTAAAGCGAGATTTACTGCCTAACTAAAAGCTTAACGCCAAAAACTAAAAACTAAAAACTAGCCTCGACCACCTTTAATCGCTTTAATGATTTCAGTGGTAGAGCAACCATCTTCAAAGTTAAGTACTTTCACTTCACCACCAGCAGCAATCACTTCCGCACCACCAGCAATCTCTTCAGGCTTGTAATCACCACCTTTCACAAGAATGCTTGGCAGTACCTCAGAGATTAAACGTTGAGGGGTATCTTCAGAGAATGGCACAACCCAATCAACTGCACCTAAGCCAGCCAATACCGCCATACGACGATCAGTTGGGTTCACAGGGCGACCAGGGCCTTTCAAGCGTTTCACTGATTCATCGGTATTTACCGCAACGATCAAACGATCGCCCAGCTCAGCCGCGTGATTCATGTAAGAAACATGACCAGCATGTAGAATATCAAAGCAGCCATTGGTCATAACTACCTTCTCGCCTTTCGCACGAGCACGCTTCACCGCTTCAACCAGTGCCGCTTCTGAGATCACACCGTAGTCTGTGTCTTGACTGCCGTGAATCGCTTCAGCTAGCTCTATCGTGGATAACGTTGACGTACCTAGCTTACCAACAACGACACCAGCTGCAGCGTTCGCTAATGCACACGCCTCATCCAATGGCTTACCAGCTGCAACAGACGCAGCCAGTACTGAGATAACCGTATCACCAGCACCAGTTACGTCGTACACTTCTTTCGCTTGGGTTGGCAAGTGGAATGGTGCCTGACCTTTACGTAATAAAGTCATACCATTTTCACTGCGAGTCACCAATAGAGCTTCAAAGTCATACTTCTCGATCAAGGCAATACCCTTCTCGATAAGATCTTCTTCTGATTTCACTTTACCTGCAACCAGCTCAAACTCTGCCATGTTTGGTGTAAGTAATGTCGCACCACGGTAGCGCTCTAAATCCGCGCCTTTGGGATCGATGAATACAGGAACATTGGCTGCGCGTGCTTTTTGAATGAAGCTCTGTACATGCTCTAATGCACCTTTCGCGTAATCTGACAAGATAACCGAACGCACATTTGGTAGGGCTTGCTCCATGCGAGACAGAATAAGCTCTGGGTTGGTGTTTTCGAATTTGTCTTCAAAATCCAAGCGAATCAACTGCTGACCACGGCTCATCACTCGTAGTTTGGTGATGGTTGGATAGTCTTCTAACTCAACGAAATCACACTTAACCTTCAGAGCACCTAAAGTGCTTTTCAACACCTCAGCAGGCTCATCTTTACCAGTCAAACCAACAACATGAGCATGCCCACCAAGAGAGGCAATGTTCATTGCTACGTTGGCAGCACCACCAGGACGCTCTTCGTTATTTTCTACTTTCACAACGGGGACTGGTGCTTCTGGTGAAATACGGCCAGTTGGGCCATACCAGTAACGGTCAAGCATTACGTCACCGACAATAAGAACACCTGATTGGCTGTAGTCAGGTAGAATTGGTTTCATTGTTGAGCTCCAAAAATCGAATCTGGCTAGAGTCTAGCACACTGATTACAGTGGCTAAACTACAGATAAATGAGTAAAAGCCTATCAAGATAAACATAGCACTCGCTACGCTATGACTGAATTATGCTTCCATCCACTGCTTCCATGCCTGAACAACATGTTCTCTTTCCATTTCGAACTTTTCAATCGCCACATCCGCATCAAGGTTAAGTAGATTACGGTGGTGGATTTCATCCCTTAATGTGGTGTACGCATTGGTCAATGCCATACCTTGTTGCTCGTCCATTATCCCTTGCGACAACAAGCTTTCAAAGATTCTCACATTGTCACACCAACGAGTAAGCTTAGGTTTCTCGTTGCTGTATCTCAGCACTAAGTATTGCGCCAAGAACTCAATATCAGTAATACCGCCCGCATCTTGTTTAAGCATGAATCGATCGGCTTTTTTACCGCCTAAATGGCCACGCATTTTTTCACGCATATCCACAACTGACTTTTTGAGTGTTGCCTCATCTCGTGGCAAGCACAAAACCTCATGCCTAGTTTTGTTAAACGCAGATACCAATAAGTCATCACCGTAAATCATACGAGCACGAGTGAGGGCCTGGTGCTCCCATGTCCACGCGTCATTGTGCTGATACTCGTCAAAGGCATCGGTTGGACTCACCAATAGACCAGATGCACCAGAAGGGCGTAGGCGAGTATCGACTTCGTACAAAATGCCAGAAGCAGTTCTGGTCGAGAAAATATGAATAATACGCTGCGCTAATCTTAAGTAGAATTGGCGTCCATCGATCTCTTTCTTTCCATCAGTATAGATGTGTACCGGGCAGTCGTGCATGAACACGATATCAAGATCGGAGTTATAACCAAGCTCCCAACCACCGACTTTGCCATAACCAACGACAGCAAAACCGCGACCTTCGCGATCTTTAACATGGGTCGGTTCACCAAACTTGGCGGATACTTGTAACCAAGCTTGATTGACCCCCGCCTCCACAATGGCTTCTGCTAAGTAGGTCAGGTGATCACTGACCTTCATGACAGGTAGAGCACCCGCAATATCCGCGGCTGCAATTCTCAATATACAGGTCTGCTTAAACTGACGCAGACCTTCCATCTGTTGCTCCATATCATCTTCAGGGATACGGGCTAGATAATCACGCAACTCGGTCTTGTAAGACTCTAAAGGCACGGGATTGTAGAGTTGCTGAGGGTCGATAAGTTCATCTAACAGAATTGGATAACGACCCAACTGCTCCGAAATCATCGGGCTTGCCGTACACAGGCGAACTAGCTGAGTCAACGCGGCAGGGTGTTCATCTAGTAGTTCAAGGTAAGTGGTACGCGTAACGATTTTATGCAGCAGATGCAGTACTCGCGACAAACCAAACTCGGCATCCTTAGCGGTGTACAGCGCTTGAAACACTTTCGGCATCAGTCGATTGAGGACTTCCCGCCCACGAGGGCCAAGAGTCTTTTTAGCCAAATCGGCTTTAAACTGAATGATCGTTTTCGCCGCATCAGGCGGGCTCGCGACCGCAATGTCGTGTTCCAACACGTGCTCAATTACATCGGGTTTATGGGCCATATCCCACAACTCGCTAAAGTGGCTCGCGATCGGATTAGCGTCATCTTCATCAACGCCAATTAGGTCTTCGAACACGGTATGTACATTCGCCATATGGGCGCGAGTTGCCACAATCAAGCTATCCCAATCGGAAAATTGCATGGCAACCGCAAGCTGCAGTTGTTCGAATTCACCGTCAGGTAAGGTTTGAGTTTGCTTATCAGCCATGGCTTGTAACAGGTTCTCAAGGCGACGCAAAAACAGATAAGCTTCACGTAGGTGCCCCACCTCTTCAGACTCTAGCAGATGAAGGGATTCAATCGCACTTAAGGTTTCGAGTAACCCTCGACCGCGTAAGCTAGGCTCGCGTCCACCACGAATCAATTGGAAGACTTGTGCGATAAACTCAACTTCACGAATACCACCAGAGCCAAGCTTGATGTTGTTCGAGAGACCACGACGACGCACTTCGCTGCTGATCATAGACTTCATTCGGCGCAGAGATTGAATCGCACTAAAATCAATATAACGGCGGAACACAAACGGGCGTAGCATTTGGCGAAGCTCTTGATACTCAGGGTACATCTCACTGCCCATCACACGCGCTTTGACCATAGCGTAGCGTTCCCAATCGCGACCTTGTTCTTGATAGTAATCTTCTAGCGCAGCGTAACTCATGACCAGTGGACCACTCTCACCGAATGGACGCAGGCGCATGTCTACTCGATAACAGAATCCATCGAAGGTTTGCTGATCAAGCGCCTTAATAATACGTTGCCCGAGACGTGTAAAGAACTGCGCATTGGCAATGCTGCGTCTTGCACCTTGGGTTTCACCATTCTCTGGGTAGGTGAAGATCAGATCGATATCGGAAGAGAAGTTAAGCTCACCGCCCCCTAGCTTGCCCATACCAATGATCAACATCGGCTGTGCTTCGCCTTGTTCATTACAAGGTGTGCCCCACTCTTTACAACAAATATCGTACTGCCATTGGTAGGTTTCGAAGATCATCGCCTCAGCCAACATCGATAGATGATTTAGGCTCTGCTCTAGCTCCCACGAACCCATAAAATCACGCCAAGCAATGTAGGTCATTTCTCGATTTCGGAATTGACGCAGCACGCGCTGACCGCTCATTTCATCGGTGCAACCAGAAAGTAATTCAGCCAAGCGTTCTCGGTATCCTTCAGCACGTTCTTCGTATGCCAACATATCAGGTAAGTCACCGCATAAAACCGTATCACGCTGTAGGCAATCTCCAACAAAACAGCTTAAACCGAGTACACGTTTAAGATCTTCAGTCAGTGGCTCAGACCAAGTATTGATGGCTTCACTTTGATGCTCTAATAATTGCTCAAAAGCAGACTGGGAGTGAGTGATGAGTTGAGAAGGCAATGGCATGTTTCTTCCTTGTATAAGCTGCGCGCCGAACAATCGGTTTATCGATTCAGTTCTTCAATAACGAGTTTTCATAACTAAAGATAAGTTATACCAAAGTTACGCCAATAAAAAACGCCCACATTAGCAATGTGGGCGTTTTATCGATTAACTTATCTGGTTGAGCTTACAACCGAGAAACAGTCTCTGGGAATTAGCCTTTGACGGATGAAGATTGGGTGCTGAGGACTAAACCTTAAATTGCTTAATCTTACCGTCGAGTTCTTGCGCGTTACTTTCCATAAGCTGAGAGGTCTCGAGCAGTTCACCAACCACCACAACTGAAGCTTCAACAAGCTCGCGTACATTGGTCAGGTTGACGCTCATCTCTTCAGCAACACTGCTCTGTTGGCCTGCAGCGGTCGCGATCTGGAAGTTCATATCATTGATTTGATTGACTTGGCTTACAATGCCGTCAAGCTCACTTCCCGCGTTAGTCACCAGATCAACACCTTCAGCCGCTTCAACAACACTCTTCTCCATCAGTTCTACCGCAGAGTTAGCGCTGCTTTGTAGATGACTGATCATGTCTTGAATCTCTACCGTCGCTTGCTGAGTGCGCTGTGCAAGGTTACGAACCTCATCAGCAACAACCGCAAAACCACGACCCGCTTCACCGGCACGTGCCGCTTCAATTGCAGCGTTCAATGCTAGTAGGTTTGTCTGTTCTGAAATGCCTTGGATAGTACCAACCACACTGCCAATTGAGTCAACGCGTTCTTCTACTTGGTTTACCGCTGCTGCAGATGCTGCGATATCTGAAGATAGCTCACTCATCTTAGACACTGATCCTTGAACGAACTTCTGACCAGTAAGAGCTTGGCCTGATGCCTGTTCAGTCAATGACGAAGCGCTTTGCGCATGCTCAGCGACAGTTTGCACCGTCGACGTCATCTCACTCATTGCTGTTGCCAGTTGATCGATCTCGTTGAACTCTTCTTGAGCTGACTCCTTGGTTTCAGACATGCTGATGGTCATCACTTCCGTCAGAGCAAACAGCTCATCAGAAGAGGCCACCTGAGTTTTGATCATGTCGTTCAGTTGGACGCGAGTTTTTTCAAGTTCGCGTGCCACATCGCCGTATTCATCTTTACAGTCCATTTGAATCGGCACTGAAAAGTTCTTATCTGCCATGGTTTTAATGGCGTCATTAAGGTATTGAGTCTGGCGCAGCATAACGCGCGCCGCTGCTAACAGAAGAACCACAAACACAATGATCATCAAGGCTGTTTGCCAAGCCACTTGAACTAGGTAAGTCTCGTAATGCTGTTGTGCGACTTGCGCATTGTTCGTTACAGCAAGCAATGAATCGTAAAACGCACTTGCGTCCCATAGCTGCTTCGAAATGATCAAGATAGTGCTGAATATCATCAACATGACCATTTTTGGAACGAGACGAACGTCAGAGATTACCCTTTCCCACGGCTTGAATGACAGTTTAGTCATTGTCAGTTCTCCATTAATTCTTATATATTGATGGCTTCTATATCCGCGAGTTGGCTATGTCAGTCAAAGTTCGCGATTTATTTTGAGCCTCGTATGAATGTTGAATAATACCAAAGACGCCACCAAGCCGATGAGCTTATTGTCACTGATTCTCTCTTTCTTAGCGTTATTTGTGATCTCAGGCTTATTGTTCGTACCGATCGATAAAGAATCGAAACAAGTCCTTATCGGCCTCGATTTTATAATCTGTAGTGTTTTTCTTTTTCAGCTCACAATTGATCTATTTAGATCACAAAACAAAAAAGAATTTCTAAAAGTACACTGGATCGATTTCTTAGCAAGTATCCCAATGATCGAGCCTCTTCGTTTCGCCCGTATTTTTCAAATTCTGCGAGTCATCTTAGTTCTGCGTTCAAGTAAACGTATTTTCAGAGAGTTATTTCGTAATAGGAAAGAGACCACTTTCGCTTCCATCATTCTGCTTTTGGTGATCTTACTGACTATCGGTGCTGGCACGATCCTGCTATTGGAACACAAAGATCCGAACGCCAACATCACTACAGGTCATGATGCTTTATGGTGGGCGTTTGTGACCATCAGTACTGTGGGTTATGGCGACCATTACCCAGTGACAACTTCCGGTCAGTTAGTGGCTTCAATGGTGATCATCTGTGGTGTCGGTGTGTTTGGTATGATTTCAGGCTTGATTACTTCTTTGATCACCTCCCCAACTCATCATGAGAATCAACGAGCGGAAAACAAAGAGAAACACCTTGAGAAGATCATCGAGCAGCAACAGAAAATCTTAGAGCGACTCGAAAAACTTGAGCAACAAACAAAAAAATAGGGCCCGAGCCCTATTTTCAAATTCATACTTCTATTGATACAGGTATCGAGTTTAGTCTTGCCAGTATGGCTCAACCTCAACACTGATTTGGCGTGTCTGTTCCATCGCATGCAGAATGGACACTTCTTGACGAGCTAACCAACGCTCTAGCTGAAGCTTCTCATCGCCTTCCAGCTTCTCAGTCAAAGGCTCTAATGTTTTAAGTGCCAGCAAGTCATCAATGCCTTGCACCATATCGGCCCATGGCAAGCGGAAGCTGTTTCGTTCATCGTCATCATACAAACTCGCGAAACCAACGCCAGAATACAGATTACGCATCAAACGGTATTGCTGATCAATATACGCTTGGCTAGTCATCACTCGCTCTGGCGGGAAAGCTTCCATCAAATCGGCCCATGTGCGATCGAGTTGCTGCACGGAAAACCATTCGATACCACGAGCCATTTGCTCACGTGCTTTTTCATCTAAGAAAGGTTGCCAGCCACGAGACAAGATCCAACGGCTCAGATCTAATAATAACCCAGTGTATCGAGCAGAGCTCAGCAAGGTAAGCAGATCTTCACGATCTGGCAGTTGCTCTTGCATCTCTTTAAGCTCAGCGACTAAGAACTTACGCGCATCGAGTTTACGCAGCACGTGTCCTTTATCTTCCAGCAAGTCTTCGAAGTGATCATAGCTTTTCAGCCAGTCGAGCTCTTGCTCAAGCCACTTCAACTCTTGACGTAAAATAGCACTCGCACGTCTAGGGACAATGCCACCATAAATGGTGAAAGTCTGGCGGATAAAACTCAGCGAGTGACTGATCTCGTGTAGCGCTTCAATCGATTGGCGCTCAGTGAAAATCTGCTCGTGATAGTGCCAATGAGCGAGAGCATGCTCTAAAGATTGAATGAAACACGATTCAACGGTATCACTTTTGTCAGTATCAACTAAGGTCAAAGGAGTGACTTCATCTCCTTGATAACCTTGAGCAAGACGGTAACCCTTAGCTGCTTTGCTTAGGTTACCCAAACGCATGCCACCTTGTTCGCAGAATTGGCGAGACAATGTAAATAGCGCATCCGTTTGACCGGATTTAAGTTCCAATTCAACTTCGCAAATCGGTTCTTGTAGATCGCCTGATTCAACGAAGCCTTGATCAAATGCGACCTCGACTTGGCTACCATCAGGCATACCAATCAACCACTGCTCACGCGTGAAGTTGGTAGAGAACAGAGGAGTCAGCTCAGCTTGCAACGTTTCGATGTCTTTACCCGCTGGCCAGATATCCTCTGGGTGCAGGGCTAGCTTAGGTTCGTTGCTGTCGTGTTCTGCATTGTATTCAGGCCTTTGATGCAGGCCAGCAACCACACGACCAGCAGTCTTTACGGTTTGTACAAATACGTCATCAAAGCGTCGAATGCGTAAGCCTGTATCGTGCTTACGTAGCCAGTTGTCAGCGGTGTCAAAGTAGATGTTACCTAGCTCACGACAACTGTGCTGAAGTACTTTAGTTTCAGCAATTTTATTGCGTAAAGTCTCTGAAAATTCAGGAGAAACAAAAAACTTCAGTTCTATCTCGGTTTCCATAGTTATACCTTTCTGTGAAGATAGGGACAGGATATTGCCAATTTGAAAAGTCGGCAAGTCAGAAATATCGCCCTTATGATGATCTAAAACAGTTTTAATGAGAGATTGATTAGGTTAACATGCGCGACTTTGTAGCCATCGCTTAACATTTCACCATGAATATGGTGTATGTTGTTTTAAGGTTATTATTTATTAGGTTGGATGACCATGCCAGTAAATACAATTATGGGGTTATTTGCAAAGTCCCCAATTAAACCTTTGCAGCGTCACGTAGTATGCGTGAACGAATGTTGTTCTCACCTAGTTAATTTCTTTGAAGTTTCTTCAAAAGGTGACTGGGAAAAAGCATCAGAAATTCGAGCTCAAATTTCTCACCTTGAGAAAGAAGCTGACGTACTAAAACGTGAAATTCGCCTTAAACTTCCTCGTGGTTTGTTTATGCCAGTTGATCGCACCGATATGTTGGAGCTATTAACGCAACAAGACAAACTCGCAAACCTAGCGAAAGACATTGCTGGCCGTGTATATGGTCGTCAACTTGTCATTCCTGCTCCTATGCAAGAAAACTTCATCGCTTACGTTAAACGTTGTCTAGATGCAGCGAACCAAGCACAAAACGTAATCAATGAATTAGACGAATTACTTGAGACTGGCTTTAAAGGCCGTGAAGTAACACTCGTTGCCGAAATGATTCATCAATTAGATGTAATTGAAGATGACACGGATGCGATGCAGATCGAACTACGCCAACAACTAATGGCAATTGAAGGCGATCTGAATCCAGTTGATATCATGTTCTTATACAAAATTCTTGAATGGGTTGGTGGTATTGCAGATCAAGCACAGCGTGTAGGCGCTCGTCTTGAAGTAATGCTTTCTCGATCTTAAATCATACGTTAACCATATAACGAAGAGCATTTTTTGAACAAACCACTTATGCGCTGAGTATTCCTCTCGCTGAGCGGTTTTTTGCGTCTAAATTTGTTCCGCTTGTTATCAAACAACTAGGTATTACGATGGATATCCTTGCTAACTACGGCACTGTCCTGATTATTGTTGCAGCAGCTTTCGGTTTCTTGATGGCTATTGGTATTGGTGCAAATGACGTTGCGAACGCAATGGGCACCTCTGTAGGCTCTAAAGCTTTAACCGTTAAACAAGCGATCATTATCGCAATGATCTTTGAATTCGCAGGTGCTTACCTTGCGGGCGGCGAAGTAACAGACACGATCCGTAAAGGTGTTATCGAAACGTCTCTATTCGCTCATCAACCAGATGTACTTGTGTACGGCATGATGTCAGCACTTCTTGCTGCGGGTACATGGCTACTTCTCGCTTCTTACATGGGCTGGCCGGTTTCTACGACTCACTCAATCATCGGTGCAATCATCGGCTTCGCTTGTGTGTCTGTAGGTACTGAAGCGGTAGACTGGAACAGCGTTCAAGGCATTGTGGGCAGTTGGATTATCACACCGGTTATTTCCGGTTTCTTCGCTTACGTCATATTTGTAAGTGCTCAACGACTGATTTTTGATACAGAGAACCCGCTATTTAACGCGAAACGCTTTGTACCGGTATACATGTTCATTACAACAATGGTAATTGCACTTGTAACCATCAAGAAAGGCCTTAAGCACGTTGGTCTTCACCTAAGCAACACTGAAGCATGGGTTTGGGCTGCTGGCGTTTCTGCGCTTGTAATGATCGGCGGTTACCTATACATCCAGAAGAAATTCGCTAACCGCGAAGAAGACCACGGCTTTGCAGGTGTTGAAGGCATCTTCTCTGTACTCATGGTTATCACAGCTTGTGCGATGGCATTTGCACACGGTTCAAACGACGTTGCGAACGCGATTGGTCCACTGTCTGCTGTTGTATCAACCGTTGAGCACATGGGTGAAATCACAGGTAAGAGTACTATCGCATGGTGGATTCTTCCTCTAGGTGGATTCGGTATCGTTGTTGGTCTTGCAACAATGGGTCATAAAGTAATGGCAACCGTTGGTACTGGTATTACAGAACTAACACCAAGCCGTGGCTTTGCTGCACAACTTGCAACTGCATGTACGGTTGTACTAGCTTCAGGTACTGGCCTTCCAATCTCTACTACACAAACACTCGTTGGTGCTGTTTTAGGTGTTGGTTTTGCTCGTGGTATCGCAGCACTAAACTTAGGCGTTGTACGTAATATCGTGGCTTCTTGGATTGTGACACTACCTGCAGGTGCTCTACTTGCTGTTGTGTTCTTCTACGGAATTCAAGCTGCGTTTACTATGTAATCGCGACTGCGTTAGTGAATACTAGCGTCAGAACAGTGTGAGCTTCAGTAACGATATGTAAATGCCATGTCATTATTGACTCAAACGCACAGAAAGGGAGGCTTTGCCTCCCTTCTTTGTTGCACCGCATAAAGAAACTAAATATTATTTGCTGATTGAGGCTGACTCATACGCCTACCCAATTTGAATCGTTAAGGGATTTACTGTGAAAAAACTGATTAGCTTAGTTTTGTTCGCAATGCTTGCGGCTCCAGCTGCCTTTGCACAAGACCGTTATATTGCTGACAAACTATTTACTTATATGCATTCTGGCCCAAACAACACATTCCGTATCATCGGTAGTGTTGATGCTGGTGAAAAGATTACATTCCTACAAACTAACAAGAGTACGGGTTACACCCAAATTCAAGACAACCGTGGCCGTAAAGGTTGGGTTGAAAGCAAGTTTGTAAGCACTCAAGAAAGCATGGCACTGCGTATGCCTAAGCTAGAGAAAGAGCTGACGGAAGTTAAAGGCAAGCTAGCGAATGCTCGTCAGAGTGCTGACAGCGAAAAAGCTGGCCTAGCAAGCTCTCTAGATTCTCGTAACAAGCAGATTGCTGAACTAGAACAGAACTACAGTGAAATTAGCCAACAGCTAACGAGTTCTCAAACAGAGAACCGTGAACTGCGCGCTAAGCTAGACACTCAAAAAGACGACCTACTATTGAAGTACTTCATGTACGGTGGTGGTGTTGCGGGTATTGGTCTACTTCTAGGCCTTGTTCTGCCACACATCATGCCTCGTCGCAGAAAATCACCAAACGGTTGGGCGTAGACGTAACGCTTGTATTAGGTACAGTAAATTCAGTATCGAAGATCAAAAAGGAGCACCGAGGTGCTCCTTTTTATTTGTCTGTTATCTAGATACCTTTAGAGCTCGCTAGCCTTTCCACTCGTACAGAGCTGGGATTTCTATCTTCTGCTGATTGAACTCTATGATCACTGATTGTGGCTTAATCTCTAGTAATTGAATGTCTTGTCCAATCCAATCTCCTTGCGCCACTTCTTGGCCGTTCACTTTTACCCAACGTTTGGTCTCGCTGCTCGAGTACATATGAGTTTGTAGGTCTAACTTAGGAAGGACTCCTGATAAGCTATTGGTGTGCGTTTCCAACTCAATAACCTGAGAGCCTGTTTGCCCTGCGGGTCTAGAGTCCATCGGCTCAGGAGTGCTTTGTCGCTCCCCCATAATGGATTCAAGCTTCAATGCCAAATCAGGTGGCAACTCACTGAGGTCTAGCCCTTGCAGCAGATCACTGTCCGATTGTAAGTCACTATTTGATTGCTGATCAGTGCTTGATTGCAGAGCAGTCGTTTCATCACTCGCGCCTGGCTGAACGGATGACGACTCAGAACTGGCTGTCATTTGAGTGTTGTTATCAGCATTAGCGAAGATCACTGCTGAGCCACCAGCGGTGTTTGCACGATTAGCGCCAGAATCAATCTGTGCATACATCTCTTGGCGTGGCAATGCTTTCAACGGTTGGCTCGCCGGTGCAGGGCGAACGGTGAACAAGGCATCTTCTTCCTCAGACACGGCATCCATGCTTGCTATATCAGCATCCGCAATTTCAGGCTCAATGTCTGATTCAGTTTTAAATTCTGGCAGAGCGACATTGGCAGCTTGGTTCACGGCTTCTTGTTGTTGGATATACGATTGATAAGCCAAGACGCCACCCACCAACAAAGAAGGAACCAAGATTAAGAGTAGCCCCATCGCTAACGATGAACCTCGCTTGTTGCTCATCCCTTTTGCAGAATTAGGAACATGATGATTCTGGTAGCCTTTGAAGCTTGGTTTGCTAAGAGAGTGCTGATTAATAGAAGATGGCTTGTGAGACGGCTGTTTAAGTTCGTGCATAATACGTGACATTAGCTTTCGCCCCCTTCTAGTGACATCAGCTTAGGCGAATCGAGTTGAGCTAATCTCTGCAATCTTGCTAAGGTGCGCTTACCTGCAATGCCATCAACAGACATACCTTGCCACGTTTGAAATGCTTCGATTTTCATTTTTAACTCATAATCAAATACATCACTACCGGAAACAACCTCTCCTAATACTTCAGAAAGCAGTAGATCAAGCAAAGCAACCGCTTCACCTTGATAGCCCTCTTTAAGGGTCTCTCGCAGCGGCTGCTTCCAAATAGCGACGTAATCGCCTTGCCAGATTTGCTCTAAGGATTGCTTCGGCATCACCAACAGCTTTTCATTAACCAGCAACTCGACAGAATCCTTAGACACGCCATACAGCACAGCAAACACTGGCTTTTGGTCTATGTCGAGATTAAGTACCACAGGCACACCTAGTTCTAACAATGTATCCAAATTGGCCTGCTGCTGCTCACACACAAAAACACTTTGTGGCTCACTTAAGCACAATCCATCACGCAGTGAAGATTGATATCCCCACAGCGTATACAAGTCTTTGATAGCGAGAGAACGATTGGTCCCCTGCATCAAATGTTGTTGAATGTGTTGTGGCAATTCAAACTTGGCAGGTTTTGGCTCAGCAACCAACTTAGGAACATCTGATACCAAAGAACGCTGAGTACGTGCTAACACTTCCGTCTTTGCTTCATTTGATGCATCCGTAGGCAACCAAGCATTGATATAGCTTGGAGCGAAGTTAAAGGTCGCTATTGCAAGACCAACGCTTAACGTCGCAATCCCTGCGTATTGGAATAACTTAGGCGCGACACGAGAAGTTAGAGCTTTCTCGACGTGATACACATCGGCCTGAAAGGACATAACCTGCTGACACGCTCGGTTAACCGTTTCATTGCTCGGTAGCTGCTCACCGTCATGAAAAGCCAACTGCAGTGCTTTATCACACACCAAGTTAATGAGCCTTGGAATACCATGCGTATATTGAGCAATCAGCTTGATAGAACGGTTCGAAAACAACATCTGCTCGCCACCCGCCGTCTCCAAACGAAACGCGATGTACTTGCCCGTTTCTTCGGTATTAAGAGGCAGTAAGTGATAACGACCAGTAATGCGCTGTGCTAGCTGACGTAGCTGCGTGGTTTGTAAGTGCTGTTGTAATTCCGGCTGGCCGACCAACAGTACTTTTAACAGCTTACGATTGTCGGTTTCCAAGTTTGTTAGAAGGCGTAACTGCTCCAACACATCGGCAGCGAGGTGTTGGGCTTCATCGATCACCAATAGGGTTTGAATGCCTTCGGCATGGCTATCAAGTAGAAAATAATGAATAGCCTGACTGAGCTGTTTCAACGATGCTTGTTCTGGGTACTCGACCTCAAACTCATCGCAGATAGCTTCTAGTAAATCCGTATTTGAAAACGTAGGGTTAAGTATAAGGCCAGCCTGAGTATGACTATCCAATGAAGACAACATCGCCTTAGCGACCGTTGTTTTCCCTGTACCAACCTCACCAGTAAGCATCGCAAAGCCCCCACCCTCGCCTAAACCGGCTTGTAGGTTCTGCATCGCTTCTTGATGGCGCTGACTCAAAAACAAGTAGCGAGAATTTGGTACAATCGAAAATGGCATCTCAACGAAGCCAAAATATTCCTTATACATGTGCTGCCCTATAATTACGATTAATGGAAAGTACCATTGCTTGCAGTAAAGTCCAGCAGTGATAAAACATTTCGAGGTGATAAGTTGCAAATTTACGATAGCCTACCAAAAGACAACGGGCTACAACGCTATCTAGTCGGTGGAGCAGTGCGCGATAAGCTGCTCAATATTGATAGTTATGATAGAGATTGGGTCGTGGTAGGGAGTACCCCTCAAGAGATGGAAAACCTTGGCTTTACTGCTGTGGGAAAAGATTTCCCGGTATTCTTGCACCCAAAAACCAAAGAAGAGCACGCACTGGCTCGCACTGAGAGAAAATCAGGCTCTGGTTACACAGGCTTCGAATGTTACTTCGCGCCAGACGTGAGTTTGGAAGAAGACCTGATGCGTCGAGATCTGACCATCAACTCTATAGCTCAAGATGATAAAGGCCAACTTCACGATCCTTATCATGGCCAGAAAGATCTCTCGGATCGTATCTTAAGACACGTTTCAGACGCTTTTGTTGAAGACCCTCTTCGTGTACTGCGTGTGGCTCGCTTCGCCGCCAAGCTTCACCATCTTAACTTCACGGTTGCACCTGAAACCATGGATATGATGAGTGAGATCGTCCAATCTGGTGAGCTGGCACACCTTACTGCAGAGCGAGTTTGGCAAGAGTGGCATAAGTCTCTTAGTACACCGCACCCTGAAGTGTTCCTCTCTGTATTGAAAGAGTGTGGTGCATTGGCAGTCGTATTACCTGAGATTGACGCTCTATTTGGCGTCCCTCAACCTGAAAAATGGCACCCTGAAATCGACACGGGTATTCACACTCTGATGGTTGCTCAGCAAGCCGCACTATTAAGCCCATCGCTACCGGTACGCTTTGCAGCTCAAGTGCATGACTTAGGTAAAGGCGTCACACCACAAGCTGAATGGCCAAGCCATAAAATGCACTGCCACACAGGTGTTAAGATAATCAAGAAACTGTGTGAGCGAGTGAGAGTGCCCAATGAGTTCAGAGACCTTGCGTTGTTAGTGTGCGAGCAACATTCTAATATCCACCGCGCAGGCGAGCTCAAACCAACCACCTTTCTCAAGGTTCTCAACAAGTTCGATGTTTGGCGTAAGCCAGATAGGCTCGACGATATACTGCTTTGCTGCCAAGCCGATCACGCAGGCCGAAAAGGATTAGAAGATCAACCTTATCCTCAAAAAGCGCGTTTTGAAGTGGCTTACCAAGCGGCGCTGCAAGTCGAAGTTAAGGCGATTATTGCCGATGGCTTTAAAGGTAAAGATATTCGAGAAGAACAAGAGAAACGCAGAGCCATCGCAATTGAAAACGCCCTATCAGAACTCGCTAGCAGTTAATCGTCGCCGCTCTACCTAAAACGTATAAAAAGCCCGCAGTTAAGCGGGCCTTTTGTTTCAATTCTTACAGCGAGACCGTTGCCTGTGACCGTTGCCTGTGTCTGTTACTGCATCATCAAGAAAGCAAACAGACCACAACCTAGAATCAGGCGGTAGATAACGAACGGTGTCATGCCCATACGAGAGATAAGCTTCAAGAAGAAGTGGATACAGATGTAAGCACTGATGAAAGACACCGCAACGCCCGTTAGCAAAGTGCCAACATGGATTGGATCACCGCTTGTCACCAACTTAAGACCTAAATAACCACCAGCCAGAGTGATGATTGGGATAGACATCAAGAAAGAGAGTCGAGCCGCCGCTTCACGTGTGAAACCAAGGTAAAGCGCCGCGGTAATGGTTGCGCCAGAACGAGACGTGCCCGGAATGATCGCCATTGCTTGAGCAAGACCAATAAACAGCGCCTTTTTCCAACCCGCTTGGTATTCGTCATCGCGCAGGCTTGAGTTCTTGTCCACCCACCATAGCAATAGACCAAAGATAATCGTTGTCGTCGCGATCACCCACGCACTGCGTAAGTAAAGCTCAACAATATCTTTCATCAACAAGCCAAAGATACACGCAGGAATCGTCGCGAGAATGATCATCCACGCTAACTTCGCTTCTTTACTACGATCACCTTTAAACACTGAACCAAAGAATGCGCTCAACAGAGAGACCACTTCTTTGCGGAAATAGATAACAACAGCTGCCAAAGTACCAACGTGGACAGCGACATCAAAAGCCAAACCTTGATCTTCCCAGCCTAAAACAGCTGAAGGAAGGATTAGGTGTGCAGAACTGGAAATAGGTAAAAACTCTGTAAAGCCTTGCACCAACGCCAATATAAACGCTTCAAAATAACTCATTACTTACCTTAAAAATTATAGTTTTATATCTACGACAGAGAGCGAGTCTAATTGCTGCATCTTCTGCCATATTTCACTGACGGTTCTTCCGTCTTGCGGGATCACTCGCGCAGGACAAAGATCATAAAGCGGCTGTGTTACAAAAGGATATTTGTAGATATCACTGCGTGGTAATTCTGGTTCACACTCAGAAACCTCCTCTCCAAACAGCACAATATCAAGATCGAGTTTTCGATCTTGTAGTTTGTGCGCATCTTGAGAGCGACCCCATTTAAACTCAATTTTACGCAGCTGCTGTGAAAATTCAGTCAATGAGAGTGACGTGTCGAGCTCTATCACAAAGTTATAAAACGGATGGCTATTAAAACCCACGGGCTCACAGTGATAGATTTTAGAGCATTTAAGGTTAGTCCCTAACGATTGAAGCTCTGTCCATGCCACCCTTGCATGCTTGTCGCGGTCTATGTTCGTGCCAACACCAACATAGGCTACTGTCATGCTTGACCTCGTTCGATGATCACACCAACGGCTTTTGCTTGTGGCACTGCGCCAGGTTTAGCCAATCGGATTTTAATCCACGGCACAGAGAATTGAGTCATGATCAATTCAGCAACTTCTTCAGCCACACGTTCAACCAATAGGAATCGGCCATTCGTAATGTGGTCAAGCACGGCTGTACTCACTGTCGAGTAATCCAAAGCATCAACCACATCATCACTCTTACCCGCTGGGCGGTTGTCATGAGCCATTTCAATATCAAGCACAAGTTTTTGTTTAATCTCTTGTTCCCAATCGTAAACACCGATCGTTGTAATTACTTCTAGCTGTTCAATGAAAACTTTATCCAGTGCCATGACTTGTCCTTTTAGAGGTCGGATACCCATATAGGGGAAAAAAACGTATTATTTGCGTAATTCGAGATATGATATCAATTACTCTTGGATTGAGCATTATTTTCCCATCGTTAGGCTTATAACCGTTTAAGGAAAGACATGACCCCATTGGCACTAATCATGATCATTGCAGCCTATTTGCTAGGTTCAATCTCTAGTGCGGTCTTGATATGCCGAGTCTTAAGACTTCCTGATCCAAGAACAGTTGGCTCCAATAACCCAGGAGCCACCAATGTACTGCGCGTTGGCGGTAAAGGCGCAGCTGCTGCCGTCCTCCTATGTGACATGCTGAAAGGCACTATCCCTGTCTGGCTTGGCTACTACCTCAAGATCGACCCAATCATTCTAGGGGTTGTGGCAATTGCGGCGTGTCTAGGTCATATGTATCCGATCTTCTTCCACTTCAAAGGTGGTAAAGGCGTCGCAACCGCACTCGGAGCCATCGCCCCAATAGGGTTCGATCTAACAGGAATGATCATGGCGACTTGGTTAGTGGTCGCGTTTTTGTTTCGTTACTCTTCTTTAGCGGCACTAGTCACCGTGCTACTTGCCCCTTTCTACGCTTGGTTAGTCAAACCTCAATACACACTGCCTGTAGCCATGCTGTGCTGTTTGATCGTGTTGCGTCACCACCAAAATATCCGCCGCCTACTCGATGGCAGCGAACCAAAACTCGGACAAAAAAAATCGGCTTAAACTATCACGTCTAAGCCGAACCATAATATTCAGTATTTAAAGCTTATAGCAGATGTTTATCTAAAAACGTCTTCAGCATTGTGTTCACAAACTCTGGTTGCTCTAACGAGCTAATATGACCTGCGCCAGGAATCACCACTAATTCACTGCCCGTAATGCAATCGTGCATTAGGTATGACTCAAGTACCGGACGTGGTTTATCTTCTTGGCCTACAGCAATCAAAACAGGCAGAGCAAAGTTCTCTACCGATTCAATCATATCGCGACGTCCAAACACCATTCGACCAATTCGTGCCACTTCTTCAGCGTTGTCGCCCTCAAGAGCTGATAACTGCTGAGTAAAACCTTCAACTAAAGCTGGCGTGTTGGTTTGAGCATCATTAGCGAAGAACAGTGGCACAACCGCTTCAACAATTGGCTGAGGAACCGTCTTGGTTTGAGTGATGGTATCTAACATGCTGAAGTACTTAGCGTGAGCAACTTCTGGTTCTAAACCCACAAAAGTATCCATTAGAACCAAAGACTTAATACGTGAAGGTGCAAGTTCCGCTAACTCAGTACCCCACATACCGCCAACCGATAAGCCAACCACTGAGAATTCTTCGATCTCTAAATGATCAAGCAGAGCCAAAACGTGCTGAGCGTAATCTTTCAAGTTACGCATCGAAGTGGGTGCTGCTTGAGATTCACCATGAGACCAAAGCTCTGGAACAATACAGCGATACTGAGTTTTTAACGCTTCGATCTGCGGCTTCCACATTGCACTATCCCAAAGGTAGCTGTGGCCGAGTACAACAACAGGACCTAGACCTTCATCTAGGTACGCCATCGATTGATTGTCTACTGTGAACTTGTTCATTTTCTTCCCTAATCTCTATCAGCAATTATTTATCGACATACAGTCGGTAAGCTAGGATATAAAAACGGCCGCACAAGGCGACCGTTTATCGAAACACTATAGTCAATTACGCAATTGGCTCTAGCTGGTCAATAGGCCAACGCGGTGTGGCATGAACAGACAAATCAGCCGTTTCGCCATTCTTCAGGCGCTGCATGCCCGCATAAGCGATCATCGCACCATTATCTGTACAGAACTCAGTGCGTGGGTAGTACACCTCACCACCGACTTTCTTAGCAAGCGCCTCAAGCTCAACGCGCAGTTGTTTGTTGGCACTTACACCGCCAGCAATAACTATACGTTTCATGCCCGTTTCAACCAAGGCACGCTTACACTTGATTACTAAGGTTGCACAAACGGCTTCTTGAAACGCGTAAGCAATATCAGCACGAGTCTGGTCATCATTATCGTTATCGCGAATGGTATTCGCTGCGAACGTCTTCAAACCAGAAAAGCTCATATCTAGACCCGGACGATCGGTCATTGGACGCGGGAACTTAAAACGACCCGGAGTGCCTTTTTCCGCCAAACGAGATAACAGTGGACCACCAGGGTAATCTAAGCCCATCAGTTTCGCGGTTTTATCAAACGCTTCACCCGCTGCATCATCAATCGATTCACCAAGGATTCGGTATTCACCAATACCTTTCACTTCTACCATCATGGTATGGCCGCCAGAAACCAGCAGAGCCACAAATGGGAATGGTGGTGGGTTATCTTCTAGCATTGGCGCAAGAAGGTGACCTTCCATATGGTGAACAGGCACTGCAGGCACTCCCCACGCATAAGCAATACTGCGACCAATCGTTGCACCAACCAGCAGTGCACCCACTAAACCAGGGCCAGCCGTGTAAGCCACACCATCAATGTCTTTCGACGTTAGGTTCGCTTCAGCTAATGCCGCTTTAATAAGAGGAATTGTTTTTTTCACGTGGTCACGTGAAGCTAGCTCAGGTACCACACCACCGTAATCGGCGTGCAGCTTTACTTGGCTATATAATTGATGAGAAAGCAGCCCTTGCTCATCATCATAAATCGCGATTCCTGTTTCATCACAAGAGGTTTCAATACCAATAATGCGCATAATTTTCTCGGCACGCTTTCGTCTAAAATGGGAAATTAGCGCAATATTACCCTGCCTAAGCTCTTCAAACAAATATTGTACAGACTATAATCGACAAAGTGCTTTACAAAGCCACTGTGATCGGATTAAAATTCCGCACCATTTTTGATCAAGCTGGTTAATGGCCAAACGCGAATAGAGAGTTAGCTCGATGGTAACTTCTCTGATTTGGTACTGAGTGGCCAGCGATAATGAATAACCCCTGAGGTGAAAGGCATATGCCAATAGTTAAAGTACGTGAAAACGAACCGTTCGACGTTGCACTACGTCGTTTCAAGCGCTCTTGTGAAAAAGCAGGTATCCTTTCTGAAGTTCGCCGTCGCGAGCACTACGAAAAGCCAACTACAGTTCGCAAACGCGCTAAAGCAGCAGCTCAAAAGCGTCACGCTAAGAAGCTAGCTCGCGAAAACGCACGTCGCGTTCGCCTGTACTAATAACTTAATCCATAAGGACTGAGTTATGGCTCTTATTGAACAACTCAAAGAAGAGCAAAAATTAGCGATGAAAGCCAAGGACAAACCGCGCCTTGGCACTATCCGCTTAGCTCTTTCAGCAATTAAGCAACGTGAAGTTGACGAACGGATCACTCTGAACGACGACGACATTCTTGCTGTATTAGTTAAAATGGTTAAGCAACGTCGCGATTCTGTTGCTCAATATGAATCAGCAAATCGTCAAGATCTTGCTGACGTGGAAAAAGCAGAAATTACGGTACTTGAAGGCTTTATGCCTCAACCGCTAACTGATGAAGAAGTTATTGCACTACTTGATAGCGCAATCGCCGAAGCTCAACCAGCGGGCATGCAAGACATGGGTAAAGTAATGGCTATCTTGAAACCACAAATTCAAGGGCGTGCAGATATGGGTAAAGTTAGTGGTTTAGTTCGTTCTAAACTCGCTTAATCCCAAATCAAATTGCAACAAGCCGTGCAATCCTTCGGAACGCACGGCTTGTTTGTATCTGTAACCTATTCAAACTATTATTATCTACACTCTCAGTTAGTGCATTTTTCTAAGGTTTTATGGCAGGACACATCCCGCGTAGTTTCATCGATGATCTCCTAGCGCGTCTCGACATTGTCGACATAGTGGACGCACGCGTGAAACTTAAGAAAAAAGGCAAAAACTATGGTGCTTGTTGCCCATTCCACAACGAAAAGACCCCTTCTTTTAGCGTAAGCCAAGAAAAACAGTTTTATCACTGCTTTGGTTGTGGCGTACACGGTAATGCTATCGACTTCATTATGGAGTTCGAACGTCTCGATTTTGTTGAAGCGATTGAAGAGCTTGCCTCTTTCTTAGGCCTCGATGTTCCTAGAGAGCAACGTAGCGGCGAGATATCAACAGCACCAAGAGCCAACAGCGAACAAAAACGTAACCTCTACGATTTGATGGGCGGCATCAGTAATTTTTACCGCTCTCAACTGAAAATATCAGCCAACAAACCTGCGATTGATTACCTAAAGAATCGTGGCCTTTCGGGCGAGATCGTCCAGAAGTTTGGCATTGGTTATGTGGCCGATGAGTGGGACTTAGTTCGTAAGAACTTTGGCCAACAGAAAGAAGCCCAAGACATGCTCGTAACTGGCGGCATGTTAATTGAGAACGATAAAGGTAACCGATACGACCGATTCCGTGGACGCGTAATGTTCCCAATTCGTGATCGTCGTGGCCGTGTGATTGGTTTTGGTGGTCGTGTATTAGAAGACGGCACACCAAAATACCTCAACTCACCAGAAACGCCTATCTTCCATAAAGGTAAAGAGCTTTACGGCCTTTATGAAGTGCTGCAAGCCTACCGTGAACCGCCGCAAATACTTGTGGTTGAAGGTTACATGGATGTCGTGGCACTCGCGCAATATGGTGTCGATTACTCAGTAGCATCACTGGGCACCTCGACAACCGGCGACCATGTTCAAATGTTGTTCCGTCAAACCAGCACTGTGGTTTGTTGTTACGATGGTGACCGAGCAGGTAAAGAGGCCGCATGGCGCGCACTAGAAAACGCACTTGAGTACCTGAAAACCGGTAACACGCTTAAGTTTCTGTTCTTGCCCGACGGTGAAGACCCAGACAGCTATATTAGAGAGCATGGCAAAGCCGCTTTTGAACAGCTGGTCCACAATGCGACACCGCTTTCGACCTATTTGTTCGATAACCTGATTGAAATACACAAGTTAAACTTGGGAACAACCGAAGGGAAATCAGCACTGCGTGCACACGCCAGCGCCTTGATTAATAAAATCCCTGACAGTTACTTCCAAGAATTGCTCGAAAAACTGCTCGATGAGCGAACTGGATTTGATAACCAATTGAGACGTGCGCGTGTTCATACACAGAACCCGACACCTCAACCACATAAAGAGCTGAAGCGCACTCCAATGCGTGAAGTTATCGCTTTGCTTATCCAAAATCCGAGCTATGCTGATATGGTACCGGATTTATCAAGTGTCAAAGGCTTACAATTGCCTGGGCTAAGTTTATTCGTCGAAGTACTTGATAAATGCCACGCGCATCCCCATATCAACACAGGCCAATTATTAGAGCATTGGCGACACAATAAACATGAGGCTCTTCTGTCTCGTCTCGCGAGCTGGGAAATCCCCCTCGACGAAGACAATCAAGAAGACATATTTTTAGACTCATTGGACAACATACTTGCCCAGTGCGTTGAAAAACAAATTGAAAACCTGCAGGCCAAAGCAAGAAGCGTCGGTTTATCAGCCGAAGAAAAAAGGGAGCTACTAGCTTTAATGCTAGATCTAAAAGCGTAACCCTGTTTGATTAGTCAGCATTTAATAAATTTGTTAACATAATTGGTTTGCATTTGAGAATGCAACGTCCTTCACCAGACCTGAAGTTGGATATCATCTATGGATCAAAATCCGCAGTCACAGCTTAAATTACTTGTTATTAAAGGCAAGGAACAAGGCTATCTGACCTACGCCGAAGTAAACGACCACCTACCTGCAGAAATCGTGGATTCTGAACAGGTAGAAGACATCATTCAAATGATCAACGACATGGGTATCAAGGTAGTTGAAACTGCACCTGATGCTGATGATCTAGCACTTAATGATGACGATGCCAATATAGATGAAGATGCAGCCGAAGCTGCAGCTGCTGCGCTTTCAAGCGTAGAAAGCGAGATTGGCCGTACTACTGACCCAGTTCGTATGTACATGCGTGAAATGGGTACGGTTGAACTACTGACTCGTGAAGGCGAAATCGACATTGCGAAACGTATTGAAGATGGTATCAATACAGTTCAACTATCGGTTGCTGAGTACCCAGGCACTATTCCATACATCTTGGAACAGTTTGACCGCGTACAAGCAGAAGAGATTCGCTTAACAGACCTAATCAATGGCTTTGTTGACCCTGACGACGATGGCACAGCTGCGCCAACGGCGACTCACATCGGTTCAGAACTTGCTGAAACTGATCTGGAAGACGAAGACAAAGAAGACGCTGAAGACGACGAGGAAGAGGAAGAAGAAGATACAGGTATCGATCCTGAGCTTGCTCTTGAGAAGTTCACAGCACTTCGTACTAGCTACCAGAATCGTCAACTAGCGATCAACGAGTACGGCCATGAAAGCCCGAAAGCAATGCTTGCAACGACAATGATGCAAGACGTATTCAAAGAGTTCCGTCTAACACCAAAACAGTTTGATTACCTAGTAAACGAACTGCGTAACTCTATGGATCGTGTACGTACTCAAGAACGCCTAATCATGCGTCAAACGGTTGAGTACGGCAAAATGCCGAAGAAATCTTTCATTGCTCTATTTACTGGCAACGAATCTAGCGAAGCATGGTTGGATGAAGTTCTTGCTTCAGACAAGCCATACGCAGAAAAGATCAAACGTAACGAGCACGACATCCGTCGCTCTATCCAAAAACTGGATATGATCGAACGTGAAACGTCTCTTACTGTTCAAAGCATCAAAGATATCAGCCGTCGTATGTCCATCGGTGAAGCGAAAGCTCGTCGTGCGAAGAAAGAGATGGTTGAAGCGAACTTACGTCTAGTAATCTCGATTGCTAAGAAGTACACAAACCGTGGTCTACAATTCCTGGATCTAATCCAAGAAGGTAACATCGGTCTGATGAAAGCCGTAGATAAGTTTGAATACCGTCGTGGTTACAAGTTCTCTACTTACGCTACTTGGTGGATCCGTCAAGCAATCACTCGTTCGATTGCCGACCAAGCTCGTACTATCCGTATTCCGGTTCACATGATCGAAACGATCAACAAACTAAACCGTATCTCTCGTCAAATGCTACAAGAGATGGGTCGTGAACCACTTCCGGAAGAGCTAGCTGAACGCATGCAAATGCCTGAAGACAAGATCCGTAAAGTACTGAAAATCGCTAAAGAGCCAATCTCAATGGAGACACCAATCGGTGACGACGAAGATTCGCACCTAGGTGATTTCATCGAAGATACAACGCTAGAACTACCTCTAGACTCTGCAACGGCAACCAGCCTACGCGGTGCAACTAAAGACGTTCTTGCAGGCCTAACACCTCGTGAAGCTAAAGTACTGCGTATGCGTTTCGGTATCGACATGAACACTGACCACACTCTTGAAGAGGTTGGTAAACAGTTCGACGTAACTCGTGAACGTATCCGTCAGATCGAAGCAAAAGCACTGCGTAAACTTCGTCACCCAAGCCGCTCAGAAACTCTGCGTAGCTTCCTAGACGAGTAATCGCACACTCAAGTGTGGTTAGCTTTTAAGCATAAATAAGAAAAGGTGAGCGTTGGCTCACCTTTTTTTTATCTGTGTGATTTAAGTGGCTAAGATGTAAGCGGAATTGCCCCTTATAGTGTCTAGACACCATTGAACGCTTCCCCTATAATCTATGCCCTACGGCCCCTTAGCTCAGTGGTTAGAGCGCACGACTCATAATCGTTCGGTCCCCAGTTCAAATCTGGGAGGGGCCACCAAATTAGAAAAGCCAGAACAGTTCATGCTGCTCTGGCTTTTTGCTTTTCTAAATCTGTACAACTTACGCCCTGCATTTCCTAACCAATAACGAATCATCCCGCACACAATTCCAATTGCCTCTCTGTGACTAAACATACTTTTCTTTTATAAAAAAATCGGCAATATGAGTGTACACAAATCATTCAATAGTTCAGGGAAGAAACATGAAAGACGAAACACTCTCGATTCACTTCGGCTACGAAACTGATCCAACAACCAAATCGGTTGCCACACCTATTTACCAAACCGTCGCTTACGAATTCGATGACGCACAACATGGCGCCGACCTGTTTAACCTTGCGGTGCCAGGTAATATCTACACACGGATAATGAATCCAACCAATGATGTGTTAGAAAAACGCATGGCAGCCTTAGAAGGGGGGATTGCAGGCTTAGTGGTAAGTGCGGGCAGTGCTGCGATCAACTACGCGATTCAGACGTTGGCGCAAATCGGTGACAACATTGTTTCAACGCCTCAGCTTTACGGTGGTACTTACACCCTATTTGCTCATATGCTGCCAAACCAAGGGATAGAAGTTCGTTTTGCTAAAGACGATAAACCAGAAAGCTTAGCGGCACTGATCGATGAAAAAACCAAGGCGGTTTACTGTGAAAGTATTGGTAACCCAGCAGGTAATATTATCGACTTAGAACGTGTTGCAGAACTTGCTCACGCACAAGGTGTACCTGTGATTGTTGATAATACGGTGGCGACACCTGTGCTGTGTAAACCTATCGATTTTGGTGCTGACATCGTGGTGCACTCACTAACTAAATACGTGGGTGGTCACGGTACAACGTTAGGTGGCGTGATTGTCGACTCAGGCAAATTCCCATGGACACAACACAAAGACCGCTTCCCTGTATTTAATCAGCCAGAGCCTTCTTATCATGGCGTGGTTTATACCGAGGCATTTGGTGAGGCTGCGTTTATTGGTCGTGCTAGAACGGTTCCCCTGCGTAATACAGGTGCAGCACTGTCACCAATGAATGCTTTCATGTTGATGCAAGGTTTGGAGACCTTGTCGCTGCGCATGGAGCGACACACAGAGAACGCCTTGAAAGTAGCGGAATACCTCAAGCAACACGAGAAAATCAGCTGGGTAAGTTACGCTGGCCTGCCTGATTCAGAATTCTATCCACTCGCTGAAAAGTACATGCAAGGCAAGCCATCGGCCATTCTATCTTTTGGTTTAAAAGACGGTTATGAAGCCGGTGTTCGCTTCTATGATGCACTGCAAATCTTCAAGCGCTTAGTTAACATTGGCGATGCGAAATCTCTCGCTTGTCACCCAGCTTCGACGACACACCGTCAACTAAGCGAAGCTGAACAGAAACAAGCCGGTGTATCACCGGAGATGATTCGCCTATCAGTAGGTATCGAGCACATTGACGATATCTTGGCTGACCTAGAGCAAGCACTGAGCGCTTAATGACGCTACAGCTAGCTCTAACACTGATCGTTAACTAACAGACATAAAAAAGCCCATCACAGGATGGGCTTCTTATTATCTATATCTTAGGTAAGCTGTCGATTACTCAACTGTTACCGCTTTCGCTAGGTTACGAGGTTGGTCAACGTCGGTACCTTTTATTAGTGCGACATGGTAAGACAGCAGCTGCATCGGTACTGTGTAGTAGATAGGCGCTGTTACTTCACTTACGTGAGGCATCTTGATGATCTTCATGTTCTCATCGCTTTCAAAGCCCGCATCTTCATCAGCGAATACGTAAAGTAGACCGCCACGAGCACGCACTTCTTCAACGTTCGATTTCAGCTTCTCTAGCAAGTCGTTGCTTGGTGCAATAACGACTACAGGCATATCTGCATCGATAAGAGCCAAAGGACCGTGCTTAAGCTCACCAGCTGCGTATGCTTCTGCGTGGATGTAAGAGATCTCTTTCAGTTTAAGAGACGCTTCCATCGCGATTGGGTAGAACTCACCACGACCCAAGAACAGTGTGTGATGCTTATCAGCAAAATCAGGTGCCAGTGCTTCAATTTCTTTATCGAACGCTAATGCTTTCTCGATATCAGCAGGCAGTTGGTGAAGTGCTTGAACGATTTCCGCTTCTTTTTCTTCATTGATACGACCTTGTAGACGACCAATTGACGTTACCATCATCAGCATCGCTGCTAGTTGAGTTGTGAAAGCTTTAGTAGAAGCAACACCGATCTCTGTTCCTGCGCGAGTCATGAAGGCAAAATCAGATTCACGAACCAGTGAAGAACCCGCAACGTTACAGATAGTCATTGCAGACATATAACCCTTCTCTTTTGCAAGACGAAGTGCAGCAAGCGTATCCGCCGTTTCACCAGATTGAGACAGAGTCACCAATAGGCTGTTCGGACGAACAACGAAATCACGGTAACGGAATTCAGAAGCAATCTCTACGTCACAGCTTACGCCAGCTAGAGATTCAAACCAGTAACGCGCTGCCATGCCTGAGTTGTAAGACGTACCACATGCGATGATCTGCACGTGTTCAACCTTGCTTAGGATCTCTTCAGCTTTAACGCCGATCGCGTTAGTGATAACCGAAGTGTCAGAGATACGGCCTTCCATTGTATTGATCAGCGCTGTTGGCTGCTCGAAGATCTCTTTCTGCATGAAGTGGCGGTATTGACCTTTGTCACCTGCGTCGTGTTCAGCGTTTGAATCAACGATTTCACGCTCAACACGCTCACCCGCTACATCAAATACCGTAACATCACGACGAGTTACCTCAGCAACATCACCTTCTTCTAGGTACATGAAGCGACGAGTTACGCTCAGTAGCGCCAGTTGATCAGAAGCAAGGAAGTTCTCGCCGACACCAAAACCGATAACGATCGGGCTACCAGAACGAGCTACAACGATACGGCTAGGATCTTTACGATCAACCGCAACCGTGCCGTACGCACCGTCTAATTGTTTTGCTGTTTTCTGTAGCGCTTCAACCAAAGAAGCTGAAGTGCGAAGTTCCCACTCAACTAAGTGAGCAATAACTTCTGTATCCGTTTGTGAAGTAAATACGTAACCACGCTCTTGCAGCATAGCGCGCAGTGCTTCGTGGTTTTCGATAATGCCATTGTGTACAACGGCAATATCACCAGACATGTGTGGGTGTGCGTTCGCTTCAGACGGCTCACCGTGTGTCGCCCAACGTGTATGAGCGATACCTGTACCACCAATCACTTGTTGCTCTTCTACTGCGTCAGCTAGCTCTTGTACTTTACCTAGGCGGCGTACACGAGTTAGGTTAGATTCAGTATCGACTACAGCGACACCAGCTGAATCGTAGCCACGGTATTCTAGACGACGAAGGCCTTCTACTAAAATTTCAGCTACATCACGCTGTGCTACTGCACCAACAATTCCACACATAGTTTCACTCCATCAATTTTGTTTTATTCCTATTGGCAGCAAGCAAAGGCCAAATCTTCATTAAGATCAATTATAGGAAGGTAAATGCATAATACTTAAATTTGTTTTTACGCTGGATCGGTCAGGATCACTCGAACATCATGTGATTCGATACTTGCTTTGGATTCTTCGCCTAAGTCTGTATCGGTAATTAAGATGTCAATGTGTTCCCATGCCAGCTCTAAGTTCGGGATCTTTCGTCCCACCTTTTCCGACTCAACCATCACGATCACTTCTCGTGACACTTCAGCCATTACTTTGCTCAGGCCAACCAGTTCGTTAAACGTGGTTGTGCCTCTATCGAGGTCGATACCATCAGCCCCAATAAATAGTTGGTCAAAATCGTAAGCACGAAGTACCGACTCTGCAACTTTGCCTTGGAAAGAGTCCGAATGGGTATCCCAAGTGCCGCCAGTCATTAATAACGTCGGCTCGCTTTCAAGCTCATTAAGCGCATTAGCAACGTGCAATGAGTTGGTCATAACAACCAAGCCACGCTTAGCATTAAGCTGCTGAATTAGAGCACCGGTCGTACTGCCACTATCGATCACGATGCGGTTATGGTCGCGAATTAAATCTGCAGCGGCTTTTGCCAATGAAATCTTTCGAGTCGAAACTTGTTGACCCAGCTCTTCGTTGACAACCTCTTTCGGTAACGAAATCGCACCACCATAACGGCGTAAAAGCTGACCGTTTTTCTCTAAAGACGCCAAGTCCTTTCTAATAGTGACTTCTGAGGTTTCGAACTTAACGGATAATTCATCAACACTAACCTCCCCTTTTTCATTCACTAGGTTAGAAATTGCATGTCTTCTGAGTTGGGTGTTTCGTTTCGACATTTAAAAAAGGCCACTAAGTTTCGATGTGAAACATATTATAGTTACAACGAAACTATTTAGTCTATTTATTTTGATCCAAAAAATTAATAAATAGCGATAAAACCTTGTCCTAAGACAATTGTTAAGCAGTGATATTGAACTCATTAGGTGGTAGAATCCGCACCCGAAAAGAAAAAAAATTACAAAACTGACTGTTATTTTTTTGCAACTTACCCCCTATATAGTGGGGTAAGTCACAGAAAACCGATATTGAATCAAAATCTTTTAGTCATAAAATGACTAAAATTGATGAAAGACTTACAACTCTGAAGGACATATTGGAAGTCCCGCGCTTTTACACAACAGGCACAAAATGTTGATGTAGCGGACCAATCTTCAGAACTTAAATAAATTTCAAATTGTAACAATACTTACCGGAGAGTACCTTCCATGAAAAAGACCAAAATCGTATGTACGATTGGCCCTAAAACTGAATCTGTAGAGAAGCTAACTGAACTAGTAGATGCTGGCATGAACGTTATGCGTCTTAACTTCTCTCACGGTGATTTCGCAGAGCACGGCACTCGTATCGCGAACTTCCGTAAAGTAATGGAAAACAAAGGTGAGCAACTTGCTATCCTTCTAGATACTAAAGGTCCAGAAATCCGTACTATCAAACTTGAAGATGGTAACGACGTAGATCTAGTAGCTGGTCAAGAGTTCACTTTCACAACTGACGCAACAGTTGTTGGTAACAAAGACGTAGTAGCAGTAACTTACCTAGGTTTCGCTAAAGACCTAACAGCAGGTAACACTATCCTTGTTGATGACGGCCTAATCGAAATGGAAGTTATCGCAACAACAGAAACTGAAGTTAAGTGTAAAGTTCTTAACAACGGTGCTCTAGGCGAAAACAAAGGTGTTAACCTTCCTGGCGTTTCTGTTCAACTTCCTGCTCTTTCTGAGAAAGACAAAGCTGACCTTAAGTTTGGTTGTGAGCAAGGCGTAGATTTCGTTGCTGCTTCTTTCATCCGTAAAGAAGAAGACGTTAAAGAAATCCGTGAGCTTCTAAACGCTAACGGCGGCGAGAACATCCACATCATTTCTAAGATTGAAAACCAAGAAGGTGTAGATAACTTCGATTCAATCCTTGAAGCTTCTGACGGCATCATGGTTGCTCGTGGTGACCTAGGTGTTGAAATCCCAGCTGAAGAAGTAATCTTCGCTCAGAAGATGATGATCGAGAAGTGTAACCGTGCACGTAAGATGGTTATCACTGCAACTCAAATGCTTGACTCTATGATCAGCAACCCACGTCCAACTCGTGCTGAAGCGGGTGACGTTGCGAACGCAATCATGGATGGTACTGATGCAGTAATGCTTTCTGGTGAAACTGCTAAAGGTAAGTACCCAGTTGAAGCTGTTACTATCATGGCTCAAATCGCGAACCGTACTGATTCAGCTCTTAAAGCTGAGCTAGGTTCTCGTCTAGACAGCCCACGTCTACGTATCACTGAAGCAGTATGTAAAGGCGCTGTAGACACAGCAGAGAAGCTAGCTGCTCCTCTAATCGTTGTTGCAACTGAAGGCGGTAAATCTGCACGTTCAGTACGTAAGTACTTCCCAACTGCAAACATCCTAGCTCTAACAACTAACGAAAAGACAGCTGCACAGCTAGTTCTTACTAAAGGTGTTAAGCCAGTTCTTGTTGACTCTATCGAGAACACAGACGCGTTCTACATCAACGGTAAAGAAATCGCTCTACAATCTGGCCTAGGTAACAAAGGCGACATCGTAGTTATGGTTTCTGGTGCTCTAGTAGCTTCTGGTACTACAAACACGGCATCTGTTCACGTTCTATAAGAATGAACCGATTCGCATAAAATATAAAAGAGGGCTTCGGCCCTCTTTTTTTATGAAACAAAATCTTGCCTAACTTTTCAGTACGCTGTATTATCAATCACAATAGAACTACGTACTGTTAACCTCCAACTGACTCTTTCTAAGAGACGGATTAGCAGACTAGAAATCATATATAGATGAGGTTTGTAATGTCTAGTCCTACGCTCACTGACAAAGTATCAAAGATGATTCGCCAAGATATTCTTAATGGTGAGTTAACCCCAGGCCAAAAGCTTGTTGTTGCTGATCTAAAAGCACGCTACAACGTTGGCGCATCCCCTATTCGCGAAGCCTTGGTACAGTTATCTTGGAGCAAATACGTAAAGCTAGAGCCACAAAAAGGCTGCTGGGTATCTCCTGTATCAAAGAAAGAACTGAATGACCTATACGAAAGCCTTCGTGTTGTATCATCGGTTCTGCTTAAAAAAGCGATTGCAGCAGGTGATGAGAGCTGGGAACTGGATGTACTAACGTCTTACCATAAACTATCGCGAGTACAGTACGTATCTGAAGAGTTTGACTGTGTAGAATGGGAAGAGCGCCACCAGCAATTCCATGTCGCACTGCTTGAAGGTGCAGATTCAGAGAACATGTTTAAGTTCTTTGATGACCTAATTAACCAAGTGAAACGTTACCGCTTCCTCGCTATGTCTGCAGAAAGCGCATCAGATGATCTGTTCAATATTGATGAACACGAAATGATCATGAAACTAGTACTGTCTAAGAATGTAGAACAAGCGACTGAACTGCTTGATCAACACCTGCTAGGTTCAATGAAACGAATTGAAGAAGTTATCGAAGCGGCATAACGCTAAAGTAGCTTCTAACCAAATAAAAACGGAGCCCAATGGCTCCGTTTTTTGTTTCCAGTATTACGACTGAACTACCACCCAAAAAACTCTTTGTGATGAGTATTGAGTAGCACAACCATAGGTAAAAAATACAAAGCACTCAATTGAAAGCCAAGAATGGCTAATGTGCCTATGGTTAACCTCACTAAAAAATCGACAAACATACCACGCCTCTTTTAACCAGACTGTATGATCCCCAAACTCTTGCTCCAGCTAACCTAATTCTACTGCTGCCTTTCAAACCATTGAAAAGGCTAGCTAATCAGTTGAATTAAGTTAACGGTGTCATCCTTTTACATCTGGTAAACACTCTATTTATTACACCGTTAAGCACGATGTAATCTGAAGCAAGGTAGTTTACTTATTGTTCATTTTAGCTCAAATTTCCACCAGCATTAGACTTTAGTCTAACTGTATAGATTTTGTGACATAGGTCGCTCAAAAGTGAGATTCCTAATAAAAAGAGGGGAAGGAAAAAGGAGTCGGGCCGCGACTTGAAGAGGTGAAGGAAATAGAAGACAGGACTAGATAGAAGCGAACCTAAGCGACATCATCGTAGCTAGGACACATAGAGACCGTATTACGACCAGACGATTTAGATTCGTAAAGCGCAACATCGGCACACTTGTATGAGCGAGTACTGTTACTTGTTAAATCAGTAAAGCCAACACTCACCGTTACCTTAGTTCCGGCTGCCAGTTCAATCTCTATTCGCAAGCGATCCAATACGCGCTTTGCTTCTGGCAGAGACGTGTGTGGCATCAAGAGTGCAAACTCTTCTCCTCCGACACGTGCAACAAAGTCCGTCCCACGAAGGCTATCTTGCAGAAGTTTAGCAACACCAGCGATCACACGGTCACCTTCGTCGTGGCCAAGCTCATCATTGATTCGCTTGAAGTTATCGATGTCCACCAAGGCTAAGCAGGTGGTCGCTTCGATCGGGTAACGCTCAACTAAGCGAGAATAGTAGGCCAGCTGCTCTTCGAATTTTCGTCGGTTCCAGAGATTACTCAAAGAGTCACGTTCACTTAAAATCCTCAAACGTACCTCAAGCTCCTTCCTTACGGAAATATCAACCAACGAGGTGATGTAGTAACTGACTTTGCCTGAATTGTTTTTGACCGCATGCACTCGCATGATCGCAGTAAAAGGAATACGCAGCTTGTTCTTACACTGAACCTCCCCTTCCCATACTTCTTCTTGCTCTAAATGACTCCAAATAGCCGAGCTTGAGAGCACTTGGTCGGTATTCTCAAGCAGCAACTGCAATGCATTTTGACCGATCACCTGTTTTTTGCAGTACCCAGTCATGTTCTCAAATTCGTTGTTGATCATCATTGTGCGGTGCTGCTTGTCAGAGATCATCACTGCCGACATACCATTCAATGCGGCGCGTGCCAATTTACTCTCTAGGCTTCGGCGTCGGCAGTGCGTCACCAGGTAAGCAAACGGGAAAGCGAATATCAGCACCGTAATCAGAACAATGATCTCTTCATGGGCCAAATCATCTAGATCACGCTCAGCCCGATCCATCAGTTGCTTTTGATTAAGTTGAATCAGTAAATGGACCTTTTGACTGTTCGCGAGCATAACCGTGTTAAAGGCAAACAAATTACCATCTTCAAAAACGTACCCCACCTGATCATTGGAGATAGCATCCCACGTCTTCGGCGCGATATTTTTCAGGTTATAGCCTTTTCTTTCAGGAATAGAGTCTCCGAACAACTTACCGCTGTTGTTACTCGCGATGAAGTAACCCGCGTCATTGAGAACTTCTGCTCTAAGATCGTTATCTGGTGAAAAGCTCAGACGCGACGATAAGCCCCATACATCAAGATTGATGACGAGGTAGCCTACTCTTTCGTCAGGGGTTTCTACTGGGGTAAAGACACGGATTACCGGCGAATAAGGGAAGGTGACTTCACCATGCTCAGTTTCAAGCTCAATACCCCAACCGCCAATCTGTTCGGCTTCTAGTTTTTGAGCGTATTGGAAGTAGTTAGAATCCGACCTATCTTGCAGCTGTTGAGGAAACGTCACTCTACCGGTATCAGAGGAATAGTTAACACGCACCAATTCTTTGCCAGTGACATCTAACAGATGGATTTGTGTATACCACTTCTGGTTCACGAGAACAGATTGCCAGACCTCTTCAAGTAGATGTTTGGTTTGGTCTGAGGGAGAGGAAGCAAAGTTAACCAAGCTCTGGCTATGACTGAGTAGCTCCATGACCGAGACTAACTGAGTCTTGAGAAGATCATAATCTCGCTTGGCATACACTAACTGATGAACGGCTTGCTTAGCTGAGTAGTCAAAGCTCTGCTGTTTTACTTCTTTGTAGCGCTGCAAATAATACAGACATACTGCAGAAGACAATATGATAGAGATAATCAGCAATGTAATTATTGATTTTTTATTTCGCATTGCTAACTCAGATGAATGGAAGTGCAGCGCGGGATTATAGCACTCTATAAAATTAACAAAATAAAAGCCGCTTAAAAAAGCGGCTTTTAAGTTATTTTTTAAAGACTTATCGTCTAGGCTTTCAACGCACGTTCGCCTCGTGCGATGCCAACAACACCACTTCGAGCAACTTCAAGCACTTCCGTCACTTCAGACAGTGCCTGAATGAAGGCATCCAGTTTCTCGCTAGTACCCGCCATTTGAACCGTATATTGAGAAGCCGTGACATCAACAATCTGACCACGGAAGATATCCGCTGTGCGCTTCACTTCCGCACGAGCGAAGCCGCTCGCACGTACTTTTACCATCAACAGCTCACGTTCAATATGCTCAAGCTCAGACACTTCTTGTACTTTAAGTACGTCGATTAGCTTATGTAGCTGTTTCTGAATCTGCTCAAGCTGCATTTCGCTCGAGTTAGTAGTGACGTTCAAACGAGACAGCGTCGGATCATCGGTTGGAGATACGTTCAAAGACTCGATGTTGTAGCCACGTTGAGAAAACAAGCCAACCACACGAGAAAGCGCACCAGGTTGGTTTTCCATTAGTAGTGAAATAATGTGTCTCATATTATGTTCTCTCCGTTTTGCTTAGCCACATGTTATCCATACCCTCGCCTTTGATCTGCATTGGGTATACGTGCTCGGTGTCATCCACACTAATATCGACAAATACCAAACGGTCTTTCATCGCCAGTGCTTTTTCCAAACCTGATTCCAATTCATCCGGAGATGAAATGCGCATACCAACGTGGCCATAAGCCTCAGCGATAGCAGCAAAATCAGGAACAGAGTCCATATATGAGTTAGAGTAACGGCCTTGATAAACAATGTCTTGCCACTGTTTTACCATGCCTAGGAAACGGTTGTTAAGGTTAATAATCTTAACCGGGATATTGTATTGCAGCGCAGTCGACAGCTCTTGGATATTCATTTGAATGCTGCCGTCACCGGTTACCACAACCACCTCTTCATCTGGCTTAGCAAACTTAACGCCCATACCAGCAGGCAGGCCAAAGCCCATCGTGCCTAGACCACCAGAGTTAATCCAACGACGTGGCTTGTTAAACGGGTAGTATAAAGCAGCAAACATTTGGTGTTGACCTACGTCAGAAGCAACATAGGCATCGCCATTGGTTACTTTATGCAGTGTTTCAATTACTTGCTGTGGTTTGATGCGCTCAGACGATTTCTCGTAAGCTAGGCAGTCACGCTCTTGCCACTGCTTGATTTCACTCCACCAGCTTTCAATCGCTTCTGCATCGTTAGTGCCGCCTTGCTCAACGAGCAAGTTCACCATGCTCTCTAGAACCTTTTCAGCAGAACCTACAATCGGTAGATCCACTTTTACGTTCTTAGAGATCGAAGATGGGTCGATATCAATGTGCATGATCTTCGCATCAGGGCAGTACTTATCTAGGTTATTAGTCGTTCGATCATCGAAACGTACGCCAATACCAAAGATCAAATCCGCATTGTGCATCGCCATATTGGCTTCATATAAACCATGCATGCCTAACATACCCAAAGAGTTCTTATGGGTGCCAGGGAAAGCGCCAAGCCCCATTAGGGTGCTTACCACAGGTAAATTCAGTGCCTCTGCTAATTTTAACAGCGGCTTATCTGCCTCAGAAATAACCGCACCACCACCGACATAAAGTACCGGCTTCTTCGCTTCAAGAAGGGCTTTTAGCGCCTTTTTGATCTGACCTTTATGACCCGTAACCGTTGGGTTATACGAACGCATTTTGAGCGTTTCTGGGTATTCATAAGGAAGCTTGATTTGTGGGTTTAAGATATCTTTCGGCAGATCAATAACCACAGGACCGGGACGCCCTGTCGTTGAAATATAGAATGCTTTTTTAACGACTTCAGGGATATCTTCCGCTTTCTTAACTAAGAAGCTGTGTTTAACGATCGGGCGTGATACACCCACGATGTCACACTCTTGGAAGGCGTCATTACCAATGAGGTTATTTGGTACGTTACCAGAAATAACAATCATTGGGATTGAGTCCATGTAGGCGGTTGCAATACCAGTAACGGTATTGGTCGCACCTGGACCAGAACACACAAGTACTACACCCGGTTTACCGGTAGAACGAGTATAGCCATCTGCCATGTGGGTAGCGGCTTGTTCGTGTCGCACTAATACGTGTTTAATTTCAGCAGTTTTAGCATGCAACGCATCGTAGATATCAAGTACAGAACCACCTGGGTAACCAAAGATTTGTTCTACACCCTCTTCAATTAGAGACTGCACCACCATCTCAGCGCCGGATAACATTTCAGCGCCGGATGACATGGCTGTTTCAGGTTTTGTTGTCATATTGCTCTCCTCACCAGTTTCCAATCATATTTGGTGAACATGTTGGGCTGGTTTTTTCATAGTCTAGGGCTTATTCGTAGCCTAATTCGAAATACTTCCACTTTTTCGGCTATGGCTGTCTGTCGTGATAACAACAAACAGTAATACGAAACAACTTTAACGCTTTATTATCATCTGGTCTAACACCTGTTATTCGGCAACTGTGCCAAAAAACCAACTATTAGCTCAAAGCATTAAATAAAACCCAACCCAGACCCCCACACTAGGCTTAAACACTAGTTAACGAACAAAAAAAAGCACTTAATATTTCAATAGATCACTATTTATCGATAAACAGCGAGTCTGCTGGTGTGCGCTTTCGCACATTGTGCTGTGTCATTAGATACAAAAAATCCCCCTAAAAATGCAATCACATTCGTAGGGGGATTTTTAAACAACTGAAAATTTATCTAAGCAGAAAACTACTTATCTTTCGGCTTTTCGTTGTACATTTCTTCGATTTCGTCTTGATACTTATCGCTGATAACTTTACGACGCAATTTTTGAGTTGGTGTCAGTTCACCATCATCCATAGAAAATGCTTTTGGTAGCAGTTTGAATTTCTTCACTTGCTCAAACTTAGCCAGTTCTTGCTGTAGGTCATTCACACGCTTTTCTAGCATCTCGACGATTTGGTGATGCTTAACAAGCTCAACGCGATCGTGATACTTGATATTAAGCTCTTTGGCGTACTCTTCTAGCGAGTCATAACAAGGAACAATCAGCGCAGAAACGAATTTGCGTGTATCAGCGATAACAGCAATCTGTTCGATAAAGTGATCTTTACCAATCGCACCTTCAACCACTTGCGGGGCAATATACTTACCACCAGAAGTTTTCATCAGCTCTTTGATACGATCAGTAATGAACAGGTTACCATTTTCATCAAAATGACCCGCATCACCGGTTTTCAAGAAACCGTGCTCATCGAATGTCTTAGCTGTCTCTTCTGGCATCTTGTAGTAGCCACGCATCACCATTGGACCGCGAACAAGAATCTCGTCCTTAGCACCAATTTTTACTTCTGCGCCCGGCATCGACATACCAATCGAATCAGGGTTAAAACAGCGATCATCCCAACAAGATACTGTTGCCGTGGTTTCTGTCATGCCGTAGCCAAGTTTTACGTTGATGCCGATAGCATGGAAGAAACGACCAATCATCTCATCAAGCTTCGCGCCACCACATGGCATGAAGTTGATGTTACCGCCGAGTAGAGCGCGCAGTTTAGATAGCACAAGCTTATCAGCTAGCGCATGGCTCTTCTTCAGCATCAACGATGGAGTACGACCTTCTTGGTGACAAACTGAAAGCTTTGCTCCCATGTTCACCGCCCAAGTAAATAGCACTTTACGAATAAATGGTGCTTTAGATACCTTCTCGTGAATCGCAGAGAAAATCTTCTCGTAGAAACGTGGAACCGCACACATTACGGTTGGCTTCACGTCGCTCAGCGCGTCACGCACCTGCATGGTATCTTGCAAGTAACAGTTGGTTGCGCCTTTATAGAGAACGTAGAACGTCCACGCACGCTCAAATACGTGTGATAACGGTAAGAAACACAATGAGACATCGTCTTTGCTTAAACTTAGACGCTCATCGTGGCCTTCTAATTGATAGCCAATATTGGTGTAATCAAGCATTACGCCTTTCGGCTGGCCAGTAGTACCAGAGGTATAGATAAGAGTCAGTAAGTCGTCCATGCTTGCATCTGCAAGACGAGCATCAAGTTCAGCTTGCTGAGCTTCAACACCGCGCGCCATGAAATCAGCCCAAGATACCGCAAAGCTATGGCCTTGAAGATCGATATCATCAGACATCGCGACAACCACTTCTAGCTGTTCACACTCTTCGAATAGGCTCACCGCCGCGTCAAATTGAACTTGCTCACCAACGAATAAGATCTTCACATCCGCATTTTGGATGATGTAAGACGACTGTGCTGCTGTGTTGGTTGGATAAATCGGCACAGTCACAAGACGAGCTTGTAAAGATGCAAAATCTGCCACGGTCCATTGAGGCATATTATTTGAATAGATACCGATCTTATCTTGAACTCTCAGTCCCTGAGCCAATAGTGCTAATGAAAGCGTATCGATTTGTTGTCCAAACTGTTCCCAGCTAATGCCTTGCCATACATTGTCTACTTTGTGCTTCAAAGCTGTACGGTTGCCGCCTTGGGCAATTTGGTCACGAAGTCTTTTTACGATATGAAAATCTAAATTGGCCATCTCTTTACCTTTAGGCTTACACCTGTAAGCTTTTTTGAGCGCACAAGTGTACCTCTGATCATGGAAAAGGCAACTGATGAAACTCAAAGTTATAAGTAATAGTACGTCTAACGCTTAGTTTTCTACCTACTAAAATAGCGCGCATAAAAAAGCCCTAAGCCAGACTCCCAGCTTAGGGCTTATAAATCATAGAGTTTAGTGCTTAGTTAAGCGCCACTACTTCGCCACAGATCATCATTAACTGATCTCGTAACCAAATGTGTCCTTTATCCTTTTCACTTGATTCGTGCCAGCTTAGGAAGCCAGAAATCGCCGCATTATCGAATGGGAAATCTAGAATCTGAAGCTGCTCTTTGTTTGCTGCATGTTCTACCATCCAACGAGGAGCAATTGTTACTAGTTCAGACTGGCCTACAACGTAAAGAACGTTGCTCAAGCTCGTACCTTCGTAGAAAGGCGTGCAATCTAGGTCACGGTAAGCTTGCTCAGAGAAGCTACGTTGACCGTGGATACGAGACAATTTCGCGTGCTTTTCGTTAAGCAGCTCTGCCGCTGTTACTTCACCGTTAATGCGTGGGTGAGAAGCAGAAGCGACAACAACCAACTCATCTTGGAAGATTTCAGTGCTTGAGAAACCTTGCTCATCAAAGCGAGCGTAATCGATCACGAAGTCGATTTCTTGGTAGCGCATACGCTCAGAAAGCTGACGATCGAACTCAGCGTCCATGTGCAGTTTAACGCTTGGTGCTTGCTCGTTAATTGTCGACATAATCTTAGGTGCAAAACGCATGTCACAAGGGCTGCAAATCGCAAGTTTGAACAGGCGAGAAGACGACTCTGGAGAGAACACAGAACTTGGTAGTTCGTTGCGTACTAACTGTAGCGCTTGGCGGATAGGACCAAACAACTGACGAGCACGTTGAGTCGGTTGAATACCACGACCTTGGCGCATGAATAGTTCGTCGTTAAACATCACTTTTAGACGAGCAACAGCGTTACTTACAGCAGGCTGAGACATACCCAGATTGTGAGCTGCACGTGTAATGTTTTGCTCTTGCATAACTGCATCAAATACAGTCAAAAGATTTAAGTCGACTCCACGAAGTGTGCTTTCCATTCTGTAGCTTGCAATAGCACTCATTGCGTCTTTCTTATCTAACATTCAAGTTGCCTCTTGTCGGTTCGACAGCGTTAAATTGGTAATGGTATGAGAATAGATAACCACTAATTCTTATATTTATCAGACCGATGTTTTTCGGATTGACATTACTATTAACCAATGCATCTCGAGCTACCAACAAGATTGATAAAGAATAATTTTATTTTACCTTAATGATTAAACAACATCTAAAAATCAATTATTTATAGAGTTATAAAAAAACATAAAATGCGTCACTTATGAGTTTAATTTCGACTTATTTAGCTGTTCTATCGTTTGGTTACATTTGTTACAATTTATTGAACTCGTGAATTGTTCAACCGGTCAATTCAGAAATAGCACTTATGAGTTAGGTGAGCGATGCATAACTTGGAAAGTCGACCTTGTCCCAAAGTTGCTTTCTTAAATCATCTTGATTAGACCAATTCCCCGCTAATACCCACTCAACGAGTGCACTTGCCACGTCTGGATAGGTGACCACTTCAGCCTGTTTTTCACTGAGCCAAGTACGCAAGATAGCCGCATCTAAAAAGCTCATGGTTTGAGCTAATCCAAGAGCCTCTAGCGTCGCCACATTGCTCTGTTGTTCGAACTGCCCTTCGAGTGGTTTGAGAAGCAATTTCTTCCCCAAAGTGAGGGCTTCAGATGGCAATTCAAAGCCGCCATTTGCGACCACTCCAGAGCACTGATTGAGGTCGAATTGGAAGCCAGTATGACTGAGTGGTTTGAACTCAATATTTTCGACTCGGCTGTGCTCAATAACATCCGGGTGGTAACAGACAAAGTTGTGCGAAATGAACTTCATCAGCAGCTCTGAGATCGACTCAAGATCCTCAAATGGCAAATAGACCAACGTAAAGTCTTGTGTTGTTTTGGTTTGTTGATCACCAACCAGCGTGTGAACGATAGGCGGTAATATAGGCTGTTCAAAGTGATACCAGTGCAAGCCAATAGAGTGCTCGGTTGGGGCGAAATGTTGAATCACTGAATGTTCAATCCAGTTGCCCCCTTCTTTGGGTACATCATAACGAAACGCATTCTGGTGGCTTATCCCAATGCATGGCACACCTTGTCTCTTAGCCGCCCATGCAGTGACAGGCTCAAAATCATTAATCACTAAGTCATAAGCCGTAAGATCGATCTGGTTAATCTCACGGAGAAATCGCCAGATGTTGTTCTTCATGAATGTTTTGCCGTATTTAACCTGCCCCTGCTCGCTGTAAAAAGTTAAGCCGCTGCGGGTCTGATAGTTGCCAAACGCTTCCATCGAAAAGTATTTGCTCTCATCTCGCCCAGAGAACAGAAAATCGACATCAATATTTTGCTGACGAAAAGCGACGGCCATTGCTCTCGCTCGAGCGATGTGCCCATTTCCTGTGCCTTGTACGCCATATAAAATTTTCATGCATGTTCCTTTAAATTTACCACTTAAGCTCGGCAGTGGTTGCCAACAAAATAATTACAGGATGAAGCTGATAGCTAGGCTGGTACAAGCGATGCCCAAGGCTGCGCCAATCAGTACGTCCGTTAAAAAGTGCACACCGAGCAGGATTCGAGAGCCTGCAATCGCAGTTGCCCACACCAAGCTAAAGAGGTACAAGCTCGGATAGAAATGCCCGATTAGGGTCGCCATAACAAAAGCAGCAGCGGAATGCCCTGAAGGCAGACTGTATTTATCGGATGGCACAATATGAGAGTGAAGTAGTGAAGAGAATTCAGCTGGTCGACGGCGCTTGAGGGTATTTTTAGCAAACCAGTAAATAGGCAGTTCGATTGCGAAGGCGGTTAAGCCCACCAAAAGAAAGTCTCGACCGGTGTTGCTATCGACCAGCAGTGCAATCAAGGCAATCAAAACATAAAGGTGTCCATCTCCAGTATGAGACACCGCCTTACTGAGTGTCGCCTGTTGTCCGCTATAACGGCTCTTTAAACAGAAAACAGAAAATGCCACATCCCAGCGGACAATAGGTTCGATAGTACGCATACAATCTCCTTAACAATCCTTATTCAGTTAAGGCTCAAGTTATGCTCCTGAAATGACAGTTAAGTGACGTTTTGAATGAACTAAAATGAATTTTGAGGCGAATTGACCGCTTTCGCTAAGCAAGCTGATGAGGCCTAGAAACTGTCGATAAAAATAAAGCGACCCAAGGCCGCTTTATTCTTCTATGTTTTTACTTCTTTATATAAGCAAGCAAACGCTACTTCTATCGTGTTAATGGTTATAGCGTTCGCTAATGATAATAGCGCTAAAGGCTATAGCACTAAAAGTTATAGCGCTAATGGCTCGTGCTTTTTCACCAAACCGAAATCCGCCAATATCGCGTAGGCCGCTGGGATCATAAACAATACTAATAAGGTCGAGGCAAATATGCCGAATACGATCGAAATAACCAGTGGCTGGATAACCTGAGCCTGTAAGCTGGTTTCCGTCAACAGCGGTAGCAAACCTGCCGCAGTCGTCATTGAGGTCAAGAATACCGCTCGGAAACGCTCGCGACTGGCTTTCACCACCGAGTCATGCACGCTATCTCCCTCATCGACATGGTGACGAATGTACTGCACCAACAAGATGGAATCATTAACCACAATACCGGCAAGCGACACAAAGCCCATCATGCTTGGCATACTCAAAGAATGGCCAAGTATCCAGTGACCAACGACCACCCCAATAAAAGCGAGTGGAATCGCTAACATCACGACCACAGGCTCTAAATAGCTTCTGAACTGATAGCTAAGAATCGCAAACACGCCGAATAAGCCGAGCAAGAATCCTTTGCCCATCGAAGCGCCAGTCTTGGCTGCATCCTTGGCCTCCCCTTCGAAATCAAAGCGTAAACCCGGGTACTTCTGAATAAGTTTGGCGGCTTCATCTTTTTGGAACTGAGCCAAAATCGCGGATGAACTCGCTTTCTTATTATCAATATCACCAAAGATACTGATGGTTCTCAACCCATCGATACGTTGGATTCGCACATAGTTACGCTGAAAATCTAACGTTGCCAATGTTGCTAATGGAATCTGACTGCCGTCTGCAGTGATGATTGGGAAGTTAGCCAGCTGCTGTAAATCACCCGCTTGTTCTTTATCAAGACGAACTTCAATCGAGATATTCTCAACACCGATTTGAATCTCATCCGCTGTCTGACCAAAGAAAGCCGCACGTAATTGGGAAGCGATCATCTGTCCATTCACATTGTAGGTCTCAGCGCCCGGACGCAGCTTCACCAAAATCTCTTCTTTACCCATACGCATGTCATCCAGCACGCCGTGCACGCCATCAAACTGATTAAGGTATTCCTGAATATCCAAAGAAGCCGATTTCAATGCGCTCAGGTCATCATGCTTAGCACGAATCTCAATCGCACGGCCGCCCGGTCCCATGGTCGGTTGCTTGAAAACTAACGAGATAGGATCAGCCAAGTCACCGATGTCTTCTCGCCATGCATCAATAAAATCATCGATAACCGTGTTACGGCTCTCAGCTCCGCGTAAGTCTAAGCGCACGGTAGCTAAGTGCGGACCAGATTCGTTGGCATCTGCGTTGGCATTAAATTGGCTAGTAATGTGCTCAACCAAGGTGTTGCCTTCTTCGACCTCTTCGCTCCACTGCGCATTTAAACGCTCGGCTGATGCTACAATCTTATCGACCACTATCTCGGTTTGAGACAGTGACGCCCCCGGCGGAAGAATGATACGCGCCTCGGCAATATCACCATCAAGCTCAGGGAAAGGTTGGAACTTAACAACGCCACCAGCAATCAAGGCTACCGAAAGCAACAGCAGGGTCAGCACTCCGCCCATAAAGGCGTAGCGGAATGTCACCACTTTCTCAACCATGTTCATCAAAGTGGTATTACGAAAGTTCTCAAACTTCTCTAACAACACAACTTTGAAGCGCAGCGCTGGCTTGTCATTCTTTTCTTTGTGTAATGAATGAGACAAGTGATTAGGCAGAATCAGGAAGGCTTCAATCAAGCTCAACGACAGCACCAAAATCAATACTTGAGGAACAGCCTTAAGCACCGCGCCCATCTCTCCATCGAGGAACAACAAGCTACCGAAAATACACACCGTAGTTAAGAAAGAAGATAAGACCCCGGGAAGCACTTTCTTAACGCCGTTGTACACCGCATCATCAACGTTTTGCCCCCGGTCTAAATGGGACGCTATCGATTCGGCAATCACGATGGCGTCATCCATCATGATACCAATCGCCATCAACAGTCCGACCAGCGACATAATGTTAATCGATAAACCTAAGTTCGCCATTAAGAATAAACCACCAAGGAAGGCAACCGGTAAGCCAGCCGCAACCCAGAATGAATAGCGTAAGCTGAAGAACAGCCACATGGTGGCAAATACCAGCACAATACCTTGCCAGCCATTGCGAACCATCATAGTAAGGCGATCCCAAAGTACCGACGAGAGATCGTTGGTCATTTGTAGTGTCACGCCATCAGGAGCAATAGCGCTTTGATCTTCAACGAATCGCGTCACGTTCTCTTTGATTCGTAACGCATCATCTTCTTTATTCTTACTGATTTTCAACAGAGCCGATGGCTTGCCATCAAACAACACCTTCTGTTCATCAAGCTCAAAGCGGTCGGTTATTTTTGCAATGTCCCTCAAACGGATCACAGAGCCATTGGGCGCAGATCCAACCACGATACTTTCCAGCTCAACAGGTGTAATTCGTCTTTCATCAAAACGAATCAGAAAATTCTTGTCTGGTGTTTCAACGTTACCGCTTGGCAGTTTTACATTCTGACGGCCAATCTGGTCTGCGATATCACCGACACTCAAACCCAGCTGGCGAATCGCTTGAGTATCCAGTTCAACGCGGTATTGATGATCAGAGAAGCCGCTAACATCGACCAGTGAAACATCATAATCAAGCTTCATGATACGCTTGAGGTCTTCAGCGTAGGCCTTAAGCTCCGGCCACGATGTTTCTGCTGTGATGGCGATATCAACAACCGGTTCATTCCAATCCAGCTCTTGAACAACAGGTGATTCAATCTCAGTCGGGAAGTCATTGATAGAGTTGATTTGAGTTTGTACATCCACCAGCATTCGGCCGATATCCGCTTTCTCATTCAACTTCAGAATTAGACGTGCGCTACCTTCGATGGCTTCACACTGAGTCTCTTCAATGTTAGCTAGGCCATCGACGGCATCTTCCATTCGTACACACAAGCTTTCTTCCACTTCTTGTGGTGATGCACCGGGATAAACGATGGCAGCCATAATATAAGGCGGATCATAAGCGGGGAAGGTTTCACGCTTGATGGTTGATAACGAGCTTATACCCATGATCAATAACCCAAGCATCAACAAGTTTGCAGCTGTTGGGTGCCTAGAAAAGAACTTGATCATGACGCACTCTCCTGAGTATCAGATTCAAGCTTAACCTCTGTAGAGTTCGACTCTTTCAGTAACATGCCTTCGATGGCTGGCAGGACGTCATTAAGAACCAATTTATCTCCCGTTTGTAGCTCGCCACTCACAATCACTTGGTTATCTCTGCGATAAAGCACTTCAACATTCACTACTTGCAAGCGCTGATTGTCATCCATCAGGTAAACCTTGTCACCGTGCAATGCTCGCTCTGGAACCACCCAACTTAGATTGGCGACACCTTCAATCTCAGCTTTTACAAACATGCCGTTGACCAAAGGGGTCGCATTGCTTGGCTGCAGTTGTGAATAGTCTTGAGCGATCTCAAGAATAATTCCGGCTGTCGCTTGGTTTTCATCAACCGTCTCACTGATTCTTGCCACCTTCGCAGGCCAACTCAGTTTCAGGTTGCCGCTGTTAAGTTGAATCGTCGCTTTGATTGGCACTTCATAAGGATTAGGGATCCCTGCTGCATCGCGAGGGAATTGATTAAAGCTCGAGGCTAAAGTTTGCATATCGTGAATAGAAAGTTGCGCCTCCACTTCCATGACATTAATTCCGTGAGCAACAAACATCTCTTGCTGAAGGTTAACCACTTGGTTTTGTTCGATATCAACTTGAGCAATTCTCATCGCTCTTGGCAAAATGATGGTGGTCTTATCGAGAGAGCGCTGCGCCTCTTTTACCTTAGACACGTTGACCTTAATCACCGCTTCCGCAACACGCTTTTCATCTGGCATCAACGCGATTTGGTTCGCGATATCTAATACCAACTTCTGCTGAGACAATGCGCTTTGTTGTTGCAGGTCGACATCCGATTGAGAGGTGAGCCCTTTCTTACGCAGATCCTGTTTACGTTGTAGCTCTTTATTGCTGATCACCAAACGATTCTTTTCGATCTTAAGAGTCTGATTAAGGTTGTCTTCTTCTTGATTCAATTTCGCTAATGAGGTTTGGCTTGATTTTAGATCCGCCTCTGCTTGTATCAGTTTCAATTCGTAATCCAATGGATCAACCTTGAGCACGACCGTTCCTGCAGGGATCACCTGGCCTTTTTCAAGATCTGGATGTCGATACACGATCTGTCCTGTCACCTCAGCAATCGCTTTCCATTCAACTTTAGGCACTACTTTGCCAAAGCCGACCGCTAACGGCGCTATCAGTTGTTGTTCTAGGCTCACAGTATCAACTAAGCGAGCCCTATCACCCGCAGGTTTGGTTGGAAGATCCGGCTTCAAGTTAATCGCGGCGACAAGGCCAATAACACCAACCGCAAGTGCTGGAAAGAAGAGTAGTTTTTTATTTATTTTCATTATCTTTGGTCCTGCACGGAAGAAGGGCTCGGTGCGTTAATAAAGCCTTCAGTCATCAATTGAATGTTGTGTTCGATTAAACGATTAAGAAATTCTTCATTAATCTCAATCCCATGAATTGCCAATAAAGGCGGCGGAGCGATGAAAGGAAACACCATCAAGCTTACATACGAAATACGGCACAATTTTGGATCCATGTTCTGTTTTAAGATGCCTTGTTCAACCAACTTTTCAAAAATGACATCTTGGGCTGGCTTTGCAACATCGAGGAAAACCTTTTCGAGCAACTCTCTTTGCACTTCAGAGGGAGGCATATTCATCACTTGGGCTATCAAGCGAGGAAACTTCGGCACCTTGACCATCTCTTTGTAGTAAGTCCTCATTAAATCAAGAAAGTTCTCATGACTGCTTTCTTCAACCAACCTCTGCATCTGCAATTGCATCGGTCGTAGCGTTTCACGCAGCATCGCTTCAAACAGCCCAGCCTTACTACCAAAGTAATAGCGGATCATCGCTATATTCACACCCGCACGCTCAGCAATCAGGCGCGTCGAGACCTTGTCGTATGCTTGAACGACAAACAGATCACGAGCATGCTCAATCAATAACTGTCGAACATCTAAGTTTTTTTGAGGTCGCCCCGCTTTTCGTGCCGTCATGGCAAAAATCCATCTCTATAATTAATCATCTGATTAATTATAGAGATAAACAGGTGTAACAGTAGAAGATTAATTACTCACTATTTAATCAAGTGATTAATTAATTTGGTCACGCTTGTGATTTTTTTGGTGAATCGTTCCATCAAAAAGATTTACTACAAAGTTTTAACCTACACATAAGCCAAACGATAAACTAACCGCCCAGTACAAAACACTCAATCAGCTGATAACACCAGCAAACAACACGCAAGCAGCACAAACCAAAAAAAAACACCGCCAAAGCACGCTGATATTGGATTTTCTTGTTTGACGCTCAGAATAAATTGCGGTAAATATGGTGTTAACAGTTTATTTACGGATATTTGTGTAATGATTTTTTCTTCTTCTCGACTGCTGAAACTTCTCCTTATCGTGAACCAATCGCGCGGGTAAGTTGTGGGTCAAGAACTACACAAATATTAAAACCCGCGCTGAGCGGGTTTTTTTGTAACTGGCACTTTTAAAAGAACATCATTCTTAATAATAATTTGGATAGCAATCGATTCATTATCGATATAAGGAAGCACCCATGAACGATCAAGTGATAATTTTTGACACGACCTTACGTGATGGCGAGCAAGCGTTGGCTGCAAGCTTAACGGTAAAAGAGAAATTACAGATCGCTTATGCACTTGAACGACTGGGTGTAGATGTTATTGAAGCGGGCTTTCCGGTGTCATCACCAGGCGACTTTGAGTCAGTACAAACCATCGCAAAAAATATTAAAGACAGCCGAATCTGTGCACTTTCTCGTGCTGTAGCGAAGGATATCGATGCCGCTGCAGAAGCGTTAAAAGTCGCTGAGCAGTTCCGTATTCACACCTTCATTTCTACATCAACGGTTCACGTGCAAGATAAATTACGCCGTAGCTACGACGATGTTGTCGATATGGCAGTAAAAGCGGTAAAGCATGCGCGCAACTACACAGACGATGTTGAGTTCTCTTGTGAAGATGCAGGTCGTACGCCTATCGATAACCTATGTCGTATGGTTGAAGCGGCAATCAACGCGGGCGCGAAAACCATCAACATTCCAGACACAGTGGGCTACACAGTACCTAACGAGTTTGGTGGCATTATCAAAACGCTATTTGATCGCGTTCCAAACATCGACCAAGCAATCATCTCTGTTCACTGTCACGATGACTTGGGTATGTCGGTTGCTAACTCAATTGCTGCGGTACAAGCCGGTGCTCGTCAAGTTGAAGGTACTATTAACGGTATCGGTGAGCGTGCGGGCAACTGTTCTTTAGAAGAAATCGCAATGATCATCAAAACTCGCCAAGAGTTACTAGGTGTTCATACTGGTTTGGATCATCAAGAGATTCACCGTACCAGTAAGTTGGTTAGCCAGCTTTGCCACATGCCAATTCAAGACAACAAAGCAATCGTCGGTGCTAACGCATTCAGCCACTCTTCAGGTATCCACCAAGACGGCATGCTTAAGAACAAGAACACTTACGAGATCATGACTCCTGAGTCTATTGGCTTGAAAAACAAAGCATTGAACCTAACCAGCCGCAGTGGTCGTGCAGCCGTTAAGAGCCACATGGACGCAATGGGCTACAAAGACAATGAGTACAACCTAGATTCATTGTACGAAGACTTTTTGAAACTGGCTGACCGTAAAGGCCAAGTATTCGATTACGACCTAGAAGCACTAATGCACTTCGCAAATCTACGTGACGAAGATGACTTCTATAAACTTAACTACCTAAGCGTACAATCTGGTAGTGTTATGTCTACCACCAGCATCAAGCTGCAATGTGGTGATGAAGAGAAATGCGAAGCGGCTGTCGGTAACGGCCCGGTTGATGCTTTATACCAATGTATCTACCGCTTAACGGGTTACGAAATTGCATTGGATAAATTCGACCTTACCGCGAAAGGTGAAGGCGAAGATGGCTTAGGCCAAGCTGATATTATTGCGAACTACAAAGGCCGCAAGTACCACGGTACAGGCGTTTCAACGGATATCGTTGAGGCCTCTGGTCAGGCGCTACTGCACGTTATTAATAGCATTCAACGCGCAGACACCATTGCTGAAATGAAACAGCAAAGAATCGCAACAGTTTAAACACCCAATAACAGAGCCCTAGAGCCGATGTTATTGGCTTTAGGGACAAAATTTAAAACGAGCTAAATAGCTCAGTAACAAAGAATTAAAGGATTAACATGACTGATAAATCATACAAAATTGCCGTACTACCTGGTGATGGCATTGGCCCAGAAGTAATGCAACAAGCGCATAAAGTGCTAGACGCGATCGAAAAGAAGCACGCGATTAGCTTTTCTCGCGAAGAGTATGATGTTGGTGGTATTGCAATTGATAACCACGGCTGTCCACTTCCAGAAGCAACAGTCACTGGCTGTGAAGAATCTGACGCAGTACTTTTTGGTTCTGTTGGCGGTCCTAAATGGGAACACCTTCCACCGAACGACCAACCAGAGCGTGGTGCCCTACTTCCTCTACGTAAACACTTCCAACTGTTCTGTAACCTACGTCCAGCTCAAATCCATAAAGGTCTAGAGTCTTTCTCTCCTTTACGTGCTGACATCTCAGGTAACGGTTTCGACATCGTGGTAGTCCGTGAGCTAACAGGCGGTATCTACTTCGGCCAACCTAAAGGCCGTGAAGGCGAAGGCGCAACTGAAAAAGCTTTTGATACAGAGGTTTACCACCGCTACGAAATCGAACGTATTGCAAAGATTGCTTTTGAATCTGCACGCCTACGTAACAAAAATGTTTACTCAATCGATAAAGCGAACGTTCTACAGAGCTCTATCCTATGGCGTGAAGTCGTTGAAGAGATCGCAAAAGATTACCCAGATGTAACGCTAAACCACATGTACATCGACAACGCGACCATGCAGCTAATCAAAGACCCATCTCAGTTTGACGTAATGCTATGTTCAAACATCTTTGGTGACATCATCTCTGATGAGTGCGCAATGATCACTGGCTCTATGGGTATGCTTCCTTCTGCAAGTTTAAATGAAAGCAACTTCGGCCTATACGAACCAGCAGGTGGCAGCGCACCAGATATCGCAGGTAAGAACATCGCAAACCCAGTCGCGCAAATCCTTTCTGCAGCCCTAATGCTTCGTTACAGCCTAGGCGAAGAAGCGGCAGCACAAGACATCGAAGCAGCGGTTTCTAAAGCACTTTCTGCAGGCGAGCTAACGGCAGACCTTGCTGGCAAAAACCAAGCGCTGACTACCTCTGAAATGGGTGACAAGATCGCTGAGTACATCTTAGCTTCATAAGCTAAAGGCTCCGATTAGAAGCAAGTACATAAGAATAATATCAAGCCAAGTCAGCGTAAACCGCATGACTTGGCTCGAAACAAACACTGGGACTGATGCTCCCAAGGAAGAAAAGCTATGTCGACAAACCAGCACGCAAAAACCTTATACGAAAAAGTTTATGACGCTCACGTTGCGGTTGCAGCGAAGGGCGAAACACCAATTCTTTATATCGATCGTCACTTAGTTCACGAAGTAACGTCACCTCAAGCATTTGATGGCTTGCGTGAGAAAGGCCGCAAAGTTCGCCAAGTTGGCAAGACTTTCGCGACCATGGATCACAACGTATCGACACAAACTAAAGACATCAACGCTTCTGGTGAGATGGCTCGTATCCAAATGGAAACGCTATCGAAGAACTGTGAAGAGTTTGGTGTCACGCTTTACGATCTAAACCACAAATACCAAGGTATTGTGCACGTAATGGGTCCTGAGCTAGGTATTACGCTACCGGGCATGACCATCGTATGTGGTGACTCGCACACGGCTACACACGGTGCATTTGGTTCACTAGCATTTGGTATCGGTACTTCAGAAGTGGAACACGTTCTAGCTACGCAAACGCTAAAACAAGCTCGCGCTAAAACCATGAAGATCGAAGTAAAAGGCAAGGTTACTCCTGGCATCACTGCAAAAGACATCGTGCTAGCGATCATCGGTAAAACAACGGCTGCTGGCGGTACTGGCTACGTAGTTGAATTCTGTGGTGAGGCAATTACCGACCTTACGATGGAAGGTCGTATGACAGTATGTAACATGGCAATCGAGCTTGGCGCTAAAGCAGGCTTAATCGCTCCAGATGCAACGACATACGAGTACATCAAAGGTCGTAAGTTCTCTCCAGAAGGCGAAGACCTAGAAGCAGCAATCGAATACTGGGATACGTTAAAAACCGATGCTGATGCAGAATTCGATGCAGTTGTTACATTAGAAGCGGCAGACATCAAACCACAAGTCACTTGGGGTACCAACCCAGGTCAGGTTATCTCAGTAGACACACCAATCCCTGCACCAGAAAGCTTCGCAGACCCTGTAGAAAAAGCATCAGCTGAAAAAGCGCTGGCTTACATGGGTCTTGAAGCCGGTAAATCTCTATCTGATTACAACGTAGATAAAGTGTTCGTGGGTTCTTGTACTAACTCTCGTATCGAAGATATGCGCGCAGCCGCTGCGGTAGCGAAAGGCCGCCAAGTAGCGAAACATGTTCAAGCATTGATCGTTCCGGGCTCAGAGCAAGTTAAAGCACAAGCAGAAGCTGAAGGTTTAGATGTAATCTTTAAAGAAGCAGGCTTTGAATGGCGTTTACCGGGTTGCTCTATGTGTCTTGCGATGAACAACGACCGTCTAGGTCCACAAGAGCGCTGTGCTTCTACATCAAACCGTAACTTTGAAGGTCGCCAAGGCCGTGATGGTCGTACGCACCTAGTTAGCCCAGCAATGGCAGCCGCAGCGGCTATCGCTGGTCACTTTGTCGATATTCGTGAACTTTAATTAGAGGATTTAACATGTCAGGTTTTCAACAACACACCGGATTAGTCGTTCCTCTAGATACGGCCAACATCGATACTGATGCGATCATTCCAAAGCAGTTTCTACAGAAAGTAAACCGCATCGGTTTTGGTAAGCACTTGTTCCACGATTGGCGCTTCCTAGACGATGCAGGCCAACAGACAAACCCTGATTTTGTAATGAACGAAGCTCGCTACCAAGGCGCTTCAATTCTTTTAGCTCGTGAAAACTTCGGTTGTGGTTCATCTCGTGAACACGCACCGTGGGCGCTTGCCGATTACGGTATCCAAGTAATGATCGCACCAAGCTTTGCCGACATTTTCTACGGTAACTCGATCAACAACCAAATGGTGCCAGTTCGATTGACTGAGCAAGAAGTGGATGAGCTATTCCAATTCGTTGAAGCGAATGAAGGTGCAGAAATTACGGTTGATCTAGAAGCAATGAAAGTCAGCGCGAACGGCAAAGAGTACTCGTTTGAAATTGATGAGTTCCGTCGTCACTGCTTACTGAATGGCCTAGATAACATCGGCCTAACACTTCAACACGCCGATAAGATTTCAGAGTTTGAAGCTAAGATTCCTAGCTTCCTAAAATAATGAGACGTTTCTGAATAAATCTAAAGGTTGGCCAAGTGCCAACCTTTTTTATTTGGCTAAGCTTTTAACTTAACTTCATATGTTTATTTAAATGAAGAGCAATGAAAGAAAATGGTAAGCCTTAAGGTCTTAGTAGTCAGTCATCAGGAGAATGCCATGAAACAACTACTTTTTATTGTCAGCCTACTTTTCTCAACCTTAGCTTGGTCTGCGCCTAAATCCGATCTTTGGCCATACTGGAAGCAAAGCGACGAAACCAACCTAGAACAGGTATCTCATCAAGATTGGCAGCAATTCCTCGATAGCTACTTGGTTAAACAGGGGCAAAATACGTTAGTTAGCTATAAAGCGGTGAACACTGCCGATAAGACCAAACTTAAGCAATACATCAAGCAACTCGAACAGGTGAATCCGCTCAACTATTCAAAAGCGGAGCAGTATGCCTACTGGGTTAATCTATATAACGCCGTGACTGTCGATTTGATTCTTGATGCCTACCCGATCAAATCCATAACTAAACTTGGCGGACTATTTAGTTTCGGTCCGTGGGGAGATGATGTGGTAGTCGTTAATGGGAAATCACTGACACTCAATGACATTGAACACCGAATCCTAAGACCAATTTGGCAAGATCCTCGCACGCATTATGCAGTGAACTGTGCCAGCCTAGGTTGCCCTAACTTACAACCTGACGCTTTTACCTCTAAAAATACTGAAGCCTTGCTAGAGCAAGCTGCAACTGAGTTTGTAAGCAGTGACAAAGGCGTGATGGTTACAAACAATAAGCTTCAACTATCATCGATTTACGAATGGTTTGCTGTGGATTTTGGTACGAAGAAACAGCTTATTCAGCACTTAGAACAATATCGAATTGAAGCAGTAACCAATACTCAAAACATCAGTTATGAATACGATTGGTCGCTCAACCAAGCAAACTAGCTCTAAGGCTAAAGTTGATCACTAAAGTAAAAAAGAGGCGAGAGGTTTTTATTAACCTCTAGCCTCTTCTCAATTCTTTGACCGTATTTCTACAATTAAAAGCTTGAGCCCGGTTGCTGCAAGAACTCAATCTCTTCGGGAGTCGAAGCTCGCCCTAACACCTCATTACGGTGCGGATAGCGACCAAATCGCTCAATGATAACCTTGTGCTTAAACTCAAAGTCCAGATTATGCTCTAATCCCGTTTGAGAAAAGAGTTCCACGGCTTGTTCATGGACTAACAAAGATTCACTGTGCATATAAGGCATATACAGGAAGCTTTTCTGTTGCTCGTTAAGCTGGTGATCAAAACCACCCGCTACCGCCTCTTGGGCTAGAGCCAACGCCATCGGATCAGCAGAAAATGCTGTCGGACTTTTTCTACCAATATTTCGAGAAAACTGATCAAGTACGATAATCTCAGCCAATCGTCCTTGCGCAGTTTGGCGCCACTCAAATAGCTCGCCTTGAATGGCTGCTTTATGCAATTCAGAAAATCGAGACTCTATCAAAGTGTCAATCTCGGCGCCGCCAGTAAACCAATCTTTAGGCGTCAACTCATCGAACCAAAACTCTAGAACATCCTGATACGTTACCGTCATATAATTCCCTTTAATAAAAAACCGAGTAACTTTGTTATTACTCGGTTTAGTGTTCAATTACTTAAAACCTTTTACTTTCTTTATCAGGTCATAAGCATTCTGAATTTCTTGCGATTTCTCTTTCGCAACATTCATCATCTCAGGCGGTAAGCCCTTCGCCATCAGTTTATCTGGGTGATGTTCATTCATCAGCTTGCGGTAGGCTTTCTTCACCTCTTTACCGTCAGCACTTTCACTCACACCAAGAACCTTATATGCGTCGCCAAGTTGGTTCTGTTGCGAAGCCTGTTGCCAACCTGATGATTGCCCATGCCCCTGATGGCCACCAAAGCTTCCACCTTGCTGTTGGAAACGGAACGCAGCTTCTTGCATCTGCAAGCGGCGTTCTAGTTGTGCTGCCGAAAACCCAAGCCCTTGCGCTATTTTATGCAGAACTTGACGTTCACTCGGGTGCAAACTTCCATCCGCAAATGCGGCAGATACCTGAAGCTCTAGAAAGAACTGCAGAAGATCAAAACGACCACCCGATGAGATTTTAACTCGCTCAAGTACGTCGTTCAGAGGGAAGTCGCTCTCTTTGCCGTCACGGAATGCATCTTGCGCTGCTTTACGCTGTTCGCCATGCAGGTTCATACGCTCCATCATGGTAGAAGCGAGTTGAATCTCTTCTGGCGTTACCTGCCCTTTCGCTTTAGCAACGTGCCCCATAACCGCAAAAGCGGATTTAAAAAACTCGTTCTGTCTTTCTGCTTGGCTTGGACCTCGACCAAAACCAGAGCTATTGAAGCCTGATTGGTTCAATCCGCGAGCTTTATCGAATTGGTGTCCTAAAAACAGACCAAAAACTAAACCGAGTGGCCCTCCAAATAAAAAGCCAAAAAACGCGCCCAAAATTTTGCCAAATATTTGCATTATGTGTTCTCTATCTATGAATTTTATCTGAGTAATGCTGTCTGATGATGCTGAATGCTATTATTTCCTTTATCATAAGGAAAATGCTTTATTAATTGGATTGATACTAGATCAACCCTTCATCTAGTGACACAGGATAGTTCAACTTCATGCAATCTTTTTCCCGCACCTTGTTAGCCGCGTCTATAAGTACGGCGTTATACGTGTCGACAACTCAAGCTAAAACAATCACCGATAGTAGTGTGCAGGAAATGCCCTCTATAGATCAATGCTTGATCGAGCCCGCTGCAGAAAACGAGACACAGCTACCCGCTCATGTTGAGTCAGATCGCTTAGAAGCTATCAATGGTGACAAGGCAATATACTCAGGTGACGTAGTCGTTACGCAAGGGAACAAGACCATCCTTGCAGATAACGTAACCCTGCACCAACAAGAAAATATCGTTGTAGCTGAAGGCAACGTAAACTTTAGTGATGGTCAAATCAAATCTATCTCAGACAGAGCGACCAATAATCTGACTACAGATGAAATGACGCTTGAGAACACCGATTACGAATTCCTTTGCGAGCCCGGTCGCGGAGATGCTGTTTATATAGCAAAAACAGGTAAAGCGGTTTATGAGATTGAAGATGGCTCCATTACCTCTTGCCCTATCGGCGATAATGCTTGGCGTCTAAGAGCATCGAGCATCAGTGTCGACCAAGACGAAGAACAAGCCACTTTTTATAATCCACGTTTTGAAATCCAAAGTGTTCCCGTCTTTTACTTACCTTACTTAACAGTACCGGTGGGTGATACACGTAAAACCGGTTTCTTGTACCCAACAGTTTCGTATGGTTCAAGCGATGGTTTTGAAGCTGAAATTCCTGTTTATTGGAACTTAGCACCAGACTACGATTTGGAAACTACCTTCAAGTACATGCAAGAGCGTGGCACTCAACTCAACAGTAAATTCAGATATTTAAGCGATTTTGGTTCCGGTAGTATCGAGTCTGAATATTTACCAGACGATCAAAAGTACACTGATCTAGGCGATCGTTGGGGTTTCCAACTAGAACATTCAGGAATATTCCAACAATCTTGGTTATTCGAAATTGATTACTCTAAAGTCAGTGATATTGACTACTTTTCGGACATGAGCTCAAATATCGGTAACCGTGAAGATGGACAACTGCTTCAAGAAGGGCAAGCAACATACCGTTCTCAAAATTGGGATGCGTCTGTACTTGTTCGAGACTTCCAAGTTCTTACCACCAGCAATAACTTGCCTTATCGTCTAATGCCACAACTCGAGTATAACTACTATGCTCCAGAGGTAATGGATTACCTAGATTTTGACTTAATCAGTCATATATCAATGTTCGATACCGACGCATCAGGCAAACCATCAGCCACTCGTGTTCACGTTGAACCTGGTATTACAATCCCAGTAGGTAACACTTGGGGCACTTGGACAACCGAAGCACGATTACTTGGTACATACTACCAACAGGATCTTGATGGCGTTGATACAACAAGTGACGAGTACAAAGATTTAGAAGAATCGGTAAGTCGAGTTATCCCTGAATTTAGAAGCCACGCTGGTATTGTTCTGGAGCGAGATACCACGATTGTAGGTAACTATACTCAAACCTTGGAGCCTCAAGTCCAGTACCTGTATGTTCCTGAAGAGGATCAAAGCGATATTGGTCTTTATGATACTACGCTGTTACAAACCGATTACTACGGCCTATTTAGAAGCCGTAAATACAGTGGTGTAGACCGCATTGCGTCAGCAAATCAAATTAGCTATGGCGCATCATCTCGCTTTTTTGATGATGAGTACCGAGAGCGCTTAAACATATCTTTTGGTCAAATTTTCTATTTTGATAAAGATACAAAACAGACTTTAGACAACGACGACTCTAATAAGAAAACTAATTATTCGTCTTGGGCTATTGAAATGGATTTCAACTACGATGATTACCTTTTCTACCATGGCGGTGTGCAATACGACATTGATTCATCTTCGATGCAACTTGCTAACAGTACCATTGAGTACCGTTTTGCCGGCGGCTATATACAAACCAACTACCGCTATGTAACAGAAGAGTACATAAATGAAACTGTAGATTTTGACGTATCATCCATAACTAGAGATGGTATCTCACAAGCAGGCTTACTTGGTGCTTACCAGATTTCGCGGAAGTGGAATGCCAGTGCTCAATATTTCTATGATTTAACCACACAAGAAAATCTAGAATGGTTGGCTCGCTTGAACTATAAATCGGATTGTTGGTATATCGGATTTACGTATAGTAACCAGCTGACAAATAACATTAGTGATCCAAATGTCACGCCTGAATATGAAAATAACTTTGGTGTGAATTTCGGTATTATCGGCTTTGGTACTAACTTAGGCTCTGATTCAGGCGCTGTTGGGGATAGCAGTTCTGATAACTCATTGAGCTACGGTCGCCCATTCTTCTTAAACAACTAATTTTCTTTACTGATAAGAAATCAGTAAATTTAAAGGATTACACATGACATTGTGGAAACGCACATTAATTGCTATTACAGCGACTTGTACTTTATCAACAAGCTTTGCAGCACCGGTTGAGCTAGACAGCGTAAAAGTTATCGTTAACGAAGGCGTTATCTTACAAAGCGACATCGATGCTTCGATGAAGACACTGCGTGCCAACGCAAAAAAAAGCGGTCAAACACTGCCATCGCAAGATGTGCTCAATGAGCAAGTACTAGAAAAACTGATCATCGATACTATTCAAACTCAAGAAGCAGAACGTATCGGTGTTCGTATTGATGATGCTCGACTTGATCAAGCAATTGAAGGTATCGCTAAAGACAACAACCAAACGGTAGAACAACTTACCGCATCGGTTGCTGAAGAAGGCCTTAGCTACAATGCATTTCGAGAGCAAGTAAGAAAAGAGATTGCAGCAAGTGAAGCTCGTAACGCCTTAGTTCGTCGCCGTATCAATATTCTTCCTGCGGAAGTTGATAACCTAGCAGATATCTTAGCGCAAGAGACTAACGCGACCGTTCAATATAAAATTGGCCACATTCAACTGCGCTTTAATGATGACCAAACCAAAGAAGAGTTAGAAGCTCAAGCTACTGAACTGGTTGAAGAACTGAACTCAGGCAAAGATTTCAGCACCATGGCATATACTTACTCTAAGGGTCCTAAAGCGCTGCAAGGTGGTGATTGGGGTTGGATGCGTAAAGAAGAGATGCCAACCATTTTTGCTGACCAGATCAAAATGCAAAATAAAGGCAGCATCATCGGTCCTTTCCGTAGCGGTGTAGGTTTCCACATTCTAAAAATTGAAGATGTGAAAGGCTTAGAAACCGTAGCAGTAACGGAAGTGAATGCTCGTCATATCTTGATTAAGCCAACCGTAATCTTGAGTGACGATGGCGCGAAAGAACAACTTGAAAAGATCACGCGCCGCGTAAACGCAGGTGAAGCGAGCTTTGGCGACCTTGCACAGCAATACAGCCAAGATCCAGGTTCTGCAGTACAAGATGGTGAGCTAGGCTACCAAACACCAGATTTGTATGTACCAGAATTCAAACACCAAGTAGAAACGCTACCAGAAGGCAAAATCAGTGCGCCATTCAAAACCGTACACGGTTGGCACATTGTTGAAGTACTAGACCGTCGCGAAGTCGACCGTACCGATTCAGCTTTGAAAAACAAAGCTTACCAAATTCTATTTAACCGTAAATTCAACGAAGAAGCTGGTGCTTGGCTACAAGAAGTAAGAGCAAGTGCCTTTGTTGAGATGGTTGAGGACGACCAAGATGACAACAACTAAACGTATTGTCATAACCGCAGGTGAACCAGCAGGGATAGGCCCAGATTTAACTTTGGCTCTATCTCAAGAAAGTTGGCCTCATCAACTCGTGGTTTGTGCTGATAAAACACTGCTATCCGAGCGAGCTAAAATTCTTGGTATCGAAGTCGATCTTCTGGACTACGATGCAAATGCAGCTAAGCAACCGCAACGCGCTGGCACACTGGTAGTGAAACACGTTCCACTTGCTAAAACGGCAGTTGCAGGTCAACTCAATGAGGCTAATGGTCATTACGTATTAAATACTTTAGAAACCGCAGCAATTGGCTGTATGAATGATGAATTTGATGCTATTGTCACCGGCCCCGTTCACAAGGGTGTAATTAACCGAGCTGGCGTTGCTTTTAGCGGCCATACCGAGTTCTTTGCAGAGAAGTCCAATACACCACTGGTGGTGATGATGTTGGCAACTGAAGGGCTGCGTGTTGCGCTAGTAACAACGCACATCCCACTAGCTTATGTATCTCAAGCTGTGACCGAAGACAGATTAGAGCAAATTATTGCTATTCTAAATAAAGACTTGGTTGAAAAATTTGCTATTGAGAAACCAACTATCTATGTGTGTGGCTTGAATCCACATGCTGGTGAAGATGGTTGTTTAGGGCGTGAAGAGATTGAAACTATCACCCCGACGCTAGAAAAAATTCGCCAAAAAGATGGCATCAATTTAGTTGGCCCATTGCCAGCAGACACCATCTTTAATGAAAAATATTTGCAAGATGCAGATGCTGTTTTAGGTATGTATCACGACCAAGTACTCCCGGTATTGAAATACAAAGGGTTTGGTCGCTCAGTGAACATCACGCTTGGCTTACCGTTTATTCGCACATCAGTCGACCACGGTACCGCCTTAGACTTGGCAGGGAAAGGCCAAGCCGATACAGGGAGCTTTAGAACAGCGCTCACGCACGCCATTGAATTAGTAGAGAAAAAGCAATGAGAAATGATGTCCACTTAGGGCACAAAGCGCGTAAACGTTTTGGTCAAAACTTCCTTAACGATCCATACATTATTGATGGCATCGTATCGAGTATTAACCCACTACCAGGTCAAAACTTGGTAGAGATCGGTCCTGGTCTAGGCGCAATTACTGAGCCTGTGGGTAAGCTTGTCGATAAATTTACTGTTATCGAATTGGATAGAGACCTTGCAGAACGTCTTCGTAACCATCCAGATCTTGCGGACAAGCTAACGATCCGTGAAGGCGATGCGATGAAGTTCGATTTCCAAGAACTGGTTAAGCCAAACAATAAGCTACGCATCTTTGGTAACTTGCCATATAACATCTCTACACCATTGATGTTCCACCTTTTTGAATTCCATAAAGACGTGCAAGACATGCACTTTATGCTTCAAAAAGAAGTGGTTAACCGTCTAGCTGCTGGCCCTGGCAGTAAAGCTTACGGTCGTCTTACTGTAATGGCTCAATACTACTGTAAAGTAACGCCTGTGTTAGAAGTTCCACCAACGGCCTTCGTTCCGCCACCGAAAGTAGACTCAGCAGTCGTGCGTCTACAGCCATACGAAGTGCTGCCTTATCCGGCAAAAGATCTGAAATGGCTAGATCGCGTATGTCGTGAAGGCTTTAACCAACGTCGTAAAACAGTTCGTAACTGCTACAAGAGCTTAATCGATAAGGAAGTGCTTGAAGAGCTAGGTATCAACCCAAGCATGCGTCCTGAGAACTTAACGCTCGAGCAGTTTGTCGACATGGCAAACTGGTTGTACGACAGTCATAACGCTGACAAATAAATAAAAAAGGCTCCTACACTTCGGTTAGGAGCCTTTTTTATGTAATACTTTAATTACATTAAGTATATCAACAACAAAAGGTGCGAATATGGATATATCTACGCCTTGTATCAAATGCCAGGTTCACTCTAAGTACATAGAAGAACAATCTGAGCCAACGAAGAATCGTTATGTCTTCGCCTACATTATTACCATCAAAAATCTAAGTAAAACAACGGTGCAACTTATGTCTCGCCGCTGGTTAATTACCGACTCTAACGGCAAGCAGCTCACCATTGAGGGTGATGGTGTAGTTGGCCAACAACCCGTGATTGAAGCCAACGACGAGTACACCTACACAAGTGGTACGGTCATCGAAACCCCTGTTGGCGTTATGCAAGGTCACTATGTGATGACCGATAACAAGGGCATTGATTTTATTACCGAAGTTGACCCATTCAGACTCGCAATCCCTAATATTCTTAATTAGCCGTACATCCGTATCTACAGGAAATTATTGTGTCGAATTACATTGTCGGAGACATCCAAGGGTGCTTCGACGAACTTCAAGGACTACTTGAAAAAATTAACTTTGATAAACACCAAGATACTTTATGGGTCGCCGGAGACTTAGTTGCTCGAGGCCCTAAATCATTGGAGACGTTACGCTTTATTCGTAACCTTGGTGACGCAGCTAAGGTTGTATTAGGCAACCACGACTTACATCTTCTGGCGGTGTCCTTAGGACTATTTCCAGCGAAACCAAAAGATAAGACTCAAGCGATTCTTGATGCTGAAGATCGTGAACTGCTAATCGAATGGTTAAGACAACAGCCTTTGCTTCAAGAACACCCAGAGTTCGTGATGTGCCATGCGGGTATCTCACCGCAGTGGAATCTAGAAAGAGCACGTGTTGAAAATCGAGAGATCGTATCCTTGTTAAAGTCCGATAAATGGCAATGGCTAATCGAAAACATGTACAGCAACGCGCCTGATTTATGGCATCAGGATTTACATGATATTGAGCGCTATCGCTATGCGATCAATAGCCTGACAAGAATGCGTTTCTGTTTTGAAGATGGCCGTCTCGACATGGCATGTAAGCTACCACCGAATGAGATTACCGATGAACCATTAGTGCCATGGTTTGACCTTCCGCAACGCATAAAGCTCGATAAAACCGTTGTTTTTGGACACTGGGCTGCGCTTGAAGGCTATAACGGAAAAGACGTAATTGGACTTGATACTGGATGCGTCTGGGGAGGTGAATTGACAATTCTTCGCTGGGAAGATAAACAGTTTTTCACTCAGAAAGCGCTATAAAGATACGAGAAACTTGCGCTACCTTGGTAGGGTAACGCAAGCATTTTTCAGAGACTAGCTATTGATAACCACAGTTAACGCTCGAGAATCACAAACTCCATGTTGTGTTTGTTTTTCTCGTCAGCTTGATAGCTCTCTTTAAAGCTCTGCTTCCAACCTTCACCCCAGTCAGGAAATTGTGTATCTCCATCGACGGCGAAATCGATGTAAGTCAGATACAACTTGTCCGCTTTAGGTAAGCAGCTCTCATAAATAGAGCCGCCACCAATGATCATCACCTCTTCAACATCACTGAGTAGCTCTAGAGCCTGTTCAATAGAAGTTACCGTCGTTACACCTTCAATCTTTAAACTCTCATCACGGCTGATTACGACATTCAACCGACCCGGCAAAGGGCGTCCAATAGAATCGTAGGTCTTACGTCCCATCACGACTGGTTTACCCATAGTCGAGCGTTTAAACCATGCAAAATCCGCAGGTAAATGCCAAGGCATCTGATTGTCTTTACCAATTATACGGTTGTTTGCCATTGCCGCTATCATGCTGATGATCATAAATCGAAAGTCCTGTCCCTAAAAAGAAAATTAACGCTAAACGATAGGTCTACGGCGATAGAATAACAGCCCTGGCACAGCTAAGCCAACCGCCAACCCTGCGATAATGAACATCGATTTTAAAAAGTTCTCCATCAACATTGCCAACAACTCAGGCGTGTAGCCTGCCCTGTTAATCTCCACCATCGCAATCATCGCCTTGAAGGCGAACACACCTGGCACCATAGGAATTAGAGCTGCAACCGTAAACACCTTCGGATGTGCTAACAGTTTATGTGACCAATGAACCCCTATCATACCAACCACGGTTGCGGCGAAGAACGTCGCCCATTCGATTGGAATACCAAAGTGCATCATCAGATACCGGCTACCATGACCGATAGAACCACCGAGTGCACAATAAATTAAAGCACGTTGCGGAACGTTAAACACCAATGCAAACCCAACCGCAGGAATAGCGGCGAAAAACATATCGTTGAGCAGACCTAAAAACAGTTCGAAAATACTCATTAGCTTGCCCACCCCCAAACATCTGATAGACTCATCGCCGCGACAATGCCCAAGCTCGTCGCCAGAGTTAATAAGCTGGCCATGGTAAAGCGCGCTAACCCCATATTAATATGGCCTTTAAGCATATCAGCGACGGAGTTAATCAGAGGAAAACCAGGTACTAACATTAATACAGATGAAGCCATCACGATCGTGGGTTGGCCGCCAATATTGTAAAGTACGGCTTGAGCTGAAATGGTCGTGGTAACGAATGCTGTGATAGCAAAGTTTAATAGCGGATTGAAATGGCGGTGCCCAATCTCTTGCCTGACGATCATACCGCAAGCTGAAGCAATAAAAGTCATCATGAAGACTTGCCAGTCTCCGCCCGCAAGGTGGCTAAAAGAGGCGCACGACAACCCTATCATCACAACCACTAACCAACGGTTGTAGCGCTCGGGGCTGATGTTTTGAATCTTTTTATACGCCAAATCATAATCGAGAATTCCCTTCTCCATCATGATGCAAATGCGTTGAATGTCGGTGATAACCTGCATGTTAATGCCACGATCAGCACAACTTCGAGTAGTGGTAATACAGTGATCATCCATTACGGTAGTTACAACAAGCGCATTGGCTGACAGTGCGACTTCAACCTCATTCACCCCACAAGCAATACCGATGCGACGCATGATATCGCCGACCAGTGTGCTCTCTGCCCCGTGCGCCAATAACATTTGTCCTGATTGAGCGACGAGTCTTGAGATCGCTCTTTGCTTTGATGCCATGATTTCCTTCCCATAGGCGTTAATTATCTAAAGATAAATTTTGCATAAAAAACAGTAAGACGTCATGATTTAGATACAAAAAAACCGCAATTTTCATTGCGGTTTAATAAAACTATCAGTGTACTTGTAAGAAGCGACCGATGCGTTATGAGAAACTAAGAGGATTAGTCACGAACATAGATAACATGGCCGTCATCCTCTTCGTCATCCCAATCGTCCCAATCGTCGTCATCTTCAGTAACGACATTCTTACCGCTCATCGCATCTTTATGGTAGTCATCCCACATAAAGTCTACTTTTTCTTCTTCTTCAACTTCTACAACATCACGAGGTAGGTTTTCCATAAACTCACCAAGTTTGAAGCAAAGATCTTTGGTGCCGATTTTATTCACAGCAGAGATCTTGAAGTACTCGCCTTCCCAGCCCAAAGCATCGATGATTTCTTGAATCTTTTCGTCTGCTTCGTCTTCTGGCATTAGGTCAACTTTATTGAACACTAACCAGCGAGGTTTTTGTGAAACTTTTTCACTGTATTGCTCAAGCTCATCGATGATCGTTAGTGCATTCTGAATAGGATCAGATTGATCGATCGGCATAATGTCGATCATATGCAGAAGAACACGACAACGCTCAAGGTGCTTAAGGAATCGGATACCAAGGCCAGCGCCATCAGCTGCGCCTTCGATTAGTCCTGGGATATCGGCAACAACGAAGCTCTTTTCAGGGACAACACTTACCACGCCCAAGCTTGGGATCAAAGTAGTGAACGGGTAATCAGCCACTTTTGGTTTCGCAGCAGATACTGAACGAATAAAAGTAGATTTACCTGCGTTTGGTAGGCCAAGCATACCAACGTCAGCTAATAGAAGAAGCTCTAAACGCAGTTCACGAACTTCGCCTTTAGTACCCATTGTCTTTTGACGAGGAGCGCGGTTAACAGACGATTTAAAACGCGTGTTACCAAGACCGTGCCAACCACCTTTACCAACCATTACTTTCTTGCCGTGTTCAGCAACTTCAGCAACGATTTCGTTGGTGTGGATATCAACTGCACGCGTACCAACTGGTACTTTCAGCGTAATGTCTTTACCACGTTTACCAGTACAGTTACCGCCGCGACCATTCTCGCCACGCTCTGCATTGTAAAAACGTTGGAAACGGTAATCGATCAGTGTGTTTAAGTTCTCATCCGCTTGGATGTAAACATCACCGCCGTCACCACCGTCGCCGCCATCAGGACCACCTTTAGCGACGAATTTTTCGCGCCAAAAGCTAACTGTACCATTACCGCCATCACCGGCTTCTATTTTTACTACCGCTTCATCAACGAATTTCATTTTTTAACTCCGCACTTACGTTGCGTTACCACTCATCAAGGAGTGATATAAATTCTAGCAGATCCGTGTTTAGATCGATCACCTAAGATCTAGGCCGACCTGCAACCAAGGAACAAATAAGGAGAGGTTCTTTGCTTCTTATTTCTTAAAAACAAACGGCTTCTTAAAAACTAATCTGTTTATCAAAAAATAAAACGGCTTCTCAAAACCAAAACAAGAGCGTCTGCTTTTTTATTCTTGCTATAAATAAAAAACCCTGCCGAATCGGCAGGGCTTTTGAATTCAGCTTGAAAGCTAATAAAATAATCTAGTTAAAGATTAAATTACTCAGCTTCGATGCTTACAAACTTACGGTTTTTAGGACCTTTAACAGCAAATTTCACTTTACCTTCAGTAAGAGCGAAAAGAGTGTGGTCTTTACCGATGCCAACGTTTGTGCCAGCGTGGAACTTAGTACCACGTTGACGAACGATGATGTTACCTGCAAGAACAGATTCACCACCAAAACGCTTAACACCAAGACGTTTGCTTTCTGAATCGCGGCCGTTATTAGTAGAACCGCCAGCTTTTTTATGTGCCATTGTTAAACTCTCCTAATACTTAAGCGTTAATGCCAGTAATTTTCACTTCAGTGAACCACTGACGGTGACCAGCTTGCTTACGCGAGTGCTTACGACGACGGAACTTAACGATTTTTACTTTATCGCCACGACCGTGTTGTACTACTTCTGCAGTAACCTTGCCACCTTCAACAAGAGGTGCACCAACAGCGATTTCTTCGCCGTTAGCAACAAGAAGAACTTTATCAAATTCAACAGTTGCACCAGTTTCAACGTCTAATTTCTCTAAACGAAGTGTTTGACCTTCGCTTACTCGGTGTTGTTTGCCACCAGATTGGAAAACAGCGTACATATTTTACTCCGCTTTTTCCGCACAGCCTATGGTTGTCAATTGTACAACTCGGGTGTGCGCTAAACTAATCAATAGGGCGCAGATTCTACGGGAATCATGGCGCTATGACAAGCCATATTTTTAAAAAATTGGCGAAAACCTGTTCGCCAAAGAAAAGTGTGGCAATCATGCCCTTTAGCGATGTATTAATCAACGTTTTTTAGTGTATTATTCAACAATTGAATACAACGTATAAGCCTTACAGGGTCTAACTTCAGCCGGATGAACAATGGATTTTAAAGCTATCCAAACGCTTACTGCCAATGATATGGCAAAAGTGAATGAAACAATTCAAGCCCAACTTAATTCTGACGTAAGTTTAATCAACCAGCTTGGTTTTTATATCGTTAGCGGTGGTGGAAAGCGCCTACGCCCTTTGCTTGCTCTTTTATCTGCCCGCGCACTTGGTTACCAAGGTGAAGCTCATATCACCTCTGCAGCCTTTATCGAGTTTATTCACACCGCAACCCTGCTTCATGACGACGTTGTCGACGAATCGGACATGAGACGTGGTAAAGCGACGGCCAATGCCGCTTTTGGTAATGCCGCTAGCGTTTTGGTGGGTGACTTTATCTACACACGCTCATTCCAAATGATGACAACGCTAGGATCCTTAAAGATCCTTGAGTTAATGAGTGAAGCGGTAAACGTGATTGCCGAGGGTGAAGTTCAACAATTAATGAACTGCAATAACCCAGACACCACAGAAGAAAGCTACATGCAGGTGATCTACTCTAAGACTGCTCGTTTGTTCGAAGCTGCGACCCAAATCGGCGCGATTCTTACTGAGTCATCACCAGAGATCGAAACAGCAATGCAGAACTATGGTAAATACCTAGGCACCGCATTCCAACTGATTGACGATGTGATGGATTACACTGCAGATGGTAAAGAGATGGGTAAAAACGTTGGTGACGATCTTGCCGAAGGCAAACCAACGCTTCCTCTACTTTACGCAATGCATAATGGCTCTCCTGAACAAGCAAGCATGATTCGTGAAGCGATTGAGAAAGCGAACGGCATGGAACGTCTTGACGACATTATGGCTGTAATGAAAGAGACAGGCTCTTTAGAGTACACAACAAATAAAGCCTACGAAGAGGCCGATAAAGCCATCGCTGAGCTTTCTGTACTTCCTGACTCTGAATATAAGCAAGCGCTAACCACGCTCGCACACTTAGCTGTTAAACGCAGTAAGTAAGCAGGTTAATAGACAACTCGCTTCTAGCTTCTAGCTTCTAGCTTCTATATAAATAACAAAAAGAGCCTCAGGGCTCTTTTTTTTGGTTTTCAACAAATATTTGTAGGTGAGCCAAATTCAATATCGACTGGCTTCTAATGATAACGGCAGTTGTGCTTCAATCTCTTCAAGCTCTTCCATTGGCACCGCGTACTGCTCTTGCCCGTTGTAAGTCTCTACTAGCGCGTACTGCTCTTGCTCATCAATTACCAATACTTTTCCTAAGTGCCCCAAATATTCGACATTCATACCCTTCTGAACAGTAGCCATAACATTTACCTTCACATTAATTGTAAAGCTAAATACGAGTAGCTTGAACTTCAGGATCAAAAAAGCCGATCGTAATGACCGGCCCTTATTAATTAGCTTAAGTCTGAGTTAAATAGCGTTTCGCTTATTTAGCGAATTCAACACCAATCTCGATGTCACCATTTAGCGTTTCAAGCATGCTATCTAAAGCGTTACGTTCGAAGTCACTTAGCTCACCGTAGCTAAGGATCGCTTCAGCGCCCTCTTTGCCTAGTTTAACTGGCTGTGCGAAGAATGGAGCGTGCTCGCCTTCACCTTCAACGTATGCACATTCAATCACGTTTTCTTCACCTTGAAGTGCTTTAACTAGTGCAAGACCGAAACGACAAGCCGCTTGACCCATAGACAGTGTCGCACTGCCGCCGCCAGCTTTAGCTTCTACTACTTCAGTACCTGCATTTTGGATGCGAGTCGTTAGCGCTGCAATTTCTTCATCAGTGAACTCTACGCCTTCAACTTGAGAAAGTAGAGGAAGAATCGTTACGCCTGAGTGACCACCGATAACAGGAACACGGATGTCGCCTGGATCTTTGTCTTTTAGTTCAGCAACGAACGTTTCAGAACGAATCACATCAAGAGTCGTAATACCGAATAGACGACGCTTGTCGTAAACGCCCGCTTTCTTCAGTACTTCAGCCGCGATTGGCACTGTTGTGTTTACTGGGTTAGTAATGATACCAACACAAGCAGTCGGACAAGTAACTGCGATTTTCTCTGCAAGAGACTTAACAATGCCAGCGTTCACATTGAAAAGATCCGCACGATCCATACCAGGCTTACGAGCAACACCCGCTGAAATAAGTACAACATCCGCACCTTCTAGTGCTGGTGTTGGATCTTCACCCGCGTAACCTTTGATCGAAACAGGCGTTGGGATATGGCTAAGATCGGCAGCAACACCCGGTGTTACCGGAGCGATGTCGTAAAGTGCAAGATCTGAACCAGCAGGTAGGCGGTTCTTAAGTAGTAGGGCTAGGGCTTGACCGATGCCACCAGCGGCACCAATAACAGCTACTTTCATTGTTATTCTCCTTGAGAGCTTTCTCTTATAGATTCTTTGTAGGGTAATTCTTGAGCTAAATCTAAGTTAAAAAACTATATTAATCACAAAGTGATTACAATCAATTAACGCTAGCTTTGCGACTTCGCGCAAGTCAATAAAACCGTGCTACACAGCAAGTTCGCATTATGGCGATAATCGACTGAAATAACAAAATAAGTCGTCGCAAATAACACATTATTCTATTAAATATTTACAGTGATATGACTAACAAATTACAGGGATGTTTTGGCTAAAATTGAATATGTATGCGAGAATATGCAAACATCTTTGTTAATGAATAAGAATGACATATGCGCAATACAGAAAAGCAAGACAACTTAGTTCGTGCATTTAAAGCCTTACTAAAAGAAGAACGTTTTGGCTCACAAGGCGAAATTGTGGATGCCCTAAAACACGAAGGTTTTGAAAGCATCAACCAGTCTAAAGTCTCGCGTATGTTAACCAAGTTTGGTGCCGTTCGAACTCGTAACGCAAAAATGGAGATGGTTTACTGTCTTCCTGCTGAGCTAGGTGTTCCGACCGTTTCTAGCTCTTTACGAGAATTAGTACTAGATATTGACCACAACAATGCATTGGTGGTGATACACACAGGTCCTGGTGCGGCGCAGCTGATTGCTCGTTTATTAGACTCACTAGGTAAGTCGGAAGGTATACTGGGCGTAGTCGCAGGTGATGATACTATCTTCATTACCCCAACGTTATCGGTTACCACTAAGCAACTGTTTGATTCAGTGTGTGAACTGTTTGAATACGCAGGATAATTGATCGCTGTTTCATAACTATCAGCCTTATTAATGGATCACGAGTATCTATTTGCTTCGTGATCCAAATCACATCCTAGAATATCCATACCTCCCTTCCAAAATCACACTAAACCATTGATTTTAAAAACCCAGTAGCAAATCAAACACGAGATCAAGACATCATTTGTTAGATTTTTTAGCTATATCTTTTAACATTCGAGTAATTTTCTGCCAATTTTTGATATTATTCAGCCACTTTTTCATCACATGGATTGAAAAAGGTGCCGTTTCCAAATAGGAAACTCCTGAAGCAACTACACTTGTTTCAGGGTTAATAATGAATAAAGGAAGGGAAATTCATGGCATTTACCAAACTTATTAAAGTTGGTGCTATTGCAGCTGCTGTAATGGGCGCTGGCGCTGTTAACGCTCAAGAGTTCATCACGATTGGTACTGGTTCAGTTACGGGTGTTTACTACCCAACTGGTGGTGCGATTTGTAAGCTAGTGAACAAGGGCCGCAAAGACCACAACATTCGTTGTTCTGTAGAGTCTACTGGTGGTTCAATCTACAACGTTAACACCATCCGTGCTGGTGAACTAGATTTCGGTGTTGTTCAATCGGACTGGCAATACCACGGCTACAACGGTACAAGTAAGTTCAAAGATCAGGGCGAATACAAGAAACTTCGCGCGATGTTCTCTCTACATACAGAACCGTTCAACATCATCGCTCGTACTGATGCTGGCATCAACAATGTGTCTGACCTAGCAGGTAAGCGTGTAAACATTGGTAACCCAGGTTCTGGTGACCGTGCAACGATGGGTGTTGTAATGGACGCTATGGGCTGGACTAACGACAGCTTCAAGCTTGCTTCTGAACTTAAAGGTTCTGAGCGTTCACAAGCACTTTGTGATAACAAGATTGATGCATTCATCTACATGGTTGGTCACCCGAACGGATCAATCAAAGAAGCAACAACGTCTTGTGATGCAAAACTGGTTTCAGCAACAGGTCCACAGATCGACAAGATCGTAGCTGAAAACCCATACTACGCTTACAGCACAGTTCCTGCTGGTATGTACCGTGGTACTGACGCTGACGTAAACAGCTTCGGTGTTGCAGCTACTATGGTAACAACTTCAGACGTTTCTGAAGAAGTTGCATACAACGTTGCTAAGGCAGTATTTGAAAACTTTGACACTTTCAAACGCCTACACCCAGCATTTGCTAACCTGAAAAAAGAAGACATGGTTAAAGCGGGTATCTCTATCCCTCTTCACCCAGGCGCAGCAAAATACTACAAAGAAGTGGGCCTTCTAAAGTAACTCTACTTTAAGCCTACTACACCAATAAGGAGGCTAGCCCTCCTTATTGGCTTTTCACGTTTTATAAAAATAATTTAAGTGAAAAGAACAGCCCTTTAAGTTTCTCCAATTTGGAGGACTTACCTTCGTATCAAGCCTAAGACAAAGACGAACAAAAAACGCATTTCCCTATCCATTCACTACACTAGATAGGAAATAAATAACGTTTGGTTGTTCGTAAGAAAAGGCAGACCATCAATAATAAGGATAAAGTACATGACGCAGACAACATCACCGTCTCCAGATGTGCAAGAAATGGTGGCACAATCAGATACTGGTGCGCGTAGCCCTCGTGGTATCCAAGGCCGTATTTTATGGTTTGTGCCTCTATGTTGGTCACTGTTCCAACTTTGGTATGCATCTCCGCTGCCGTTCATTTTTAACTTCGCAATTTTAAACGACACTGAAGCTCGAGCAATTCACCTTACGTTTGCTATTTTCCTAGCCTTTACCGCTTATCCAGCCATGAAGAATTCGCCTAGGGATCGCATCCCCGCAGTCGATTGGATATTAGCGCTTGTAGGTAGCTTTTCAGCTTCTTATATCTATATTTTCTATACTGAACTCGCTGAGCGATCGGGCGCACCAACAACATTCGATATTGTTGCGGCTGTATTCGGTATGGTTTTACTGCTTGAAGCAACACGACGCGCTTTGGGTCCACCTCTTATGGTTGTGGCAGCAGTATTCCTACTTTATACCTTTGGCGGCCCTCACATGCCGGACGTTATTGCCCACAAAGGTGCGAGCCTGAACAAGGCAATGTCGCATCTGTGGCTAACAACTGAAGGTGTATTCGGTGTGGCACTTGGCGTATCAACGTCATTCGTATTCTTGTTTGTACTGTTTGGTGCAATGCTAGAACGTGCTGGCGCCGGTGCTTACTTTATTAAAGTTGCATTCTCACTGCTTGGTCACATGAAAGGCGGCCCAGCGAAAGCAGCCGTTGTCGCATCAGGTCTGTCTGGTTTGGTATCAGGTTCATCTATCGCGAATGTGGTAACCACGGGTACCTTTACTATCCCGCTAATGAAGCGTGTTGGTTTCCCGGGTACTAAAGCAGGCGCAGTAGAAGTCGCGGCTTCAACCAATGGTCAATTAACACCACCTATCATGGGTGCAGCAGCCTTCTTGATGGTTGAGTATGTGGGCATTTCGTATGTAGAAGTAATCAAAGCCGCGCTACTGCCCGCTCTGATCTCTTACATCGCTCTGATTTACATTGTTCATCTAGAAGCATGTAAAGCAGGTATGACTGGCCTACCTCGTCGCCACACACCAACTATCGTACAAAGCTTACTGTCTTTCACGGGTACCATTTTAGGTCTGTGTGTTATCAGTGCCGCAGTTTACTACGGTGTCGGTTGGACGAAAGATGTCTTTGGCGATGCTGCAACACCAATCGTAACGGTGGCGCTATTAGTCGCTTATGTCGCTCTGGTTCGTGTATCAGCAAAATACGCATCTGAAGGCGGCATGGAAATCGATGCGGATCTCAAAGAAGTTCCGGATCCAGGTCCAACAATTAAGTCTGGCCTGCACTTCCTATTGCCTATCGTGGTGCTTGTTTGGTGTTTAACAGTTGAACGTTTCTCTCCAGGTCTGTCGGCATTCTGGGCGACCGTGTTCATGATCTTCATTCTGATCACTCAGCGTCCGTTAATGACTCTGATGAACAAATCAGACGATCTTGCAGAGCAAACTAAAGCTGGCTTCGTTGATCTCGCAGAGAGCTTGGTTTCAGGCGCACGTAACATGATTGGTATCGGTGTCGCGACAGCGGCTGCAGGTACGGTTGTAGGCGTGGTGACTCTAACGGGTATCGGTCTAGTAATGACGGACTTCGTTGAGTTTATCTCAGGCGGTAGCATCATTCTTATGTTGCTATTCACTGCAGTAATCAGCTTGATCTTAGGTATGGGCTTGCCAACAACGGCGAACTACATCGTTGTATCAACGCTGATGGCTCCGGTAATCGTGACCCTAGGCGCTGCGCACGGCTTGATCATTCCATTGATTGCGGTTCACTTATTCGTGTTCTACTTCGGTATTCTTGCGGATGATACACCTCCGGTAGGTCTCGCGGCGTTTGCAGCAGCGGCAATTGCGAAATCAGATCCGATTCGTACTGGTATCCAAGGCTTCACCTATGATATCCGTACCGCAATTCTACCTTTCATGTTCATCTTCAATACTCAACTACTACTGATGGGCATTGATTCTTGGTGGCACTTAGCACTAACGATTTTCTCATCTGTGACTGCGGTACTTATCTTCGCAGCTGCAACACAAGGTTGGTGGTTCACCAAGAACAAGTGGTGGGAAACGGTGCTGCTTATTGCATTAACCTTCACTTTCTTCCGCCCTGGCTTCTGGTGGGACATGATTTACCCAGAGAAAGTTCTTTCACCTGGAGTTGAGATTGCTCAAATCACGGAAAAGCTGGATGTGGGACAATCACTTGAACTTAGAGTGGGTGGCGAAAACTTAGAAGGTGACTATTCTGAAAAGACAGTTCGCCTGCCGTTTGAAGATTCTGCGACCTCAAGTGAAGATCGTATTGCCTCTATGGGTCTAATGCTGACTGAATCAGAAGGCAAGATGATTGTTGATATGGTTGAGTTCGGTAGCCCAGCAGAAGCGGCTGGTATTGATTTCGATTGGGAAATCAAATCCGTTATCCAAGATGCAGATCGACCAATGAAAGAGTGGGTATTCTTACCAGCTCTGATCATTTTGATTGGTTTAGCGATGAACCAAAGAAGACGTGCTCGTAAGGATGAGATTAGCGCGTAATGGATAAGGCTGAGTAGTGCTTAGCGCTATTTGGCTTTATTACATGGAAAGGATAATTACAGTGCTAAGTGAAAGCTTAGCGCTGATTAAAAAGAGACGAATACATGTATAAACAAATCCTTGTTCCTGTTGATCTTAATGACAAAGGCTTTTCTGATAAGGCAGTCGAACTGGCGGTATGGCACGCAAAACACAGCAATGCTGAAATCCACATTCTGAACGTACTACCAGGCATTCACATGTCGATGGTGGCGTCTTACTTCCCGAAAGATGCAGCGAACCAAATGAAGCTTGATGTTAAAAATCAGCTGAAAGAGTTTGCTGACAAGCACATTGACGATGAAGTGGTGTATAAAGTTCACGTTGCCGAAGGCAAGACTTACACAACGATTCTAGATTACGCAGAAAAACTGGGCGCTGACCTTATCGTGATGCCTAGCCATAAGCGTTCGAAAATCGACAAAGTGGTACTTGGTTCTGTTGCAAGCAAAGTGGTACAGAACTCACCAATCAATGTATTGGTAGTTAAGCCGCAAGGCTAAATCACTTAATCGACACAACGATCTAAAAAGGTTGGCCTAAAAGCCAACCTTTTTTGTTTTTCGTTCACGCAATTTAATTCTTCAATCAACTCACTAAGTTCTGCGGATTACCCGCAACAAACCCATCAATATTGTCGATTAAGATATCAGACAGCTTTTGAATTGAACTGTCACTGCCCCACGCCACATGTGGAGTGAGTAATAAGTTCGGTAAGTGGCTATTAGCTAATAGTGGATTTGAGTTGTCGGCTGGCTCTTGTGTAAACACATCCATACCTGCGCCTGCAATCTCATGTTTTTTCAAAGCCTCAACTAGGGCTTGTTCATCTACTAGACCTCCGCGCCCGGCATTAATTAATACCGCGCTCGATTTCATCATTGTGAGCTCTCGCTCTGAAATCAGATTTTGGGTCGCATCAGTCAATGGGCAATGTAGACTGATCGCATCCGCTTGCTTCAATACCGTATCAAAAGGTAGATACCCTTCTCGACAAGACTCTGCTCCTTTTCGCTCGGCAAACATCACCTTCATACCAATCGCTTTGGCTAACATTGCGGTGGCTTGACCTAAGCTGCCACTCCCCATCAACCCCAGTGTGCTGCCAGCCACATCTTGAATCGGATGAGTAAAGAAGCAGAACTGCTTGTCCTTTTGCCACTCGCCCGCCTCAATGTCTTTATGATAACCAACAAGGTTTCGTTTAAGTGCAAACAGCATTGCGATGACATGTTCAGGAACCGATTGAATCGCATAGCCTTGCACGTTTGTCACTGCAATGTTTTTAGATTTGCAGTATTCCACATCGACATTATTAACACCGGTCGCTGAAACCGCGATCAACTTGAGTTTTTTCGCACCAGCGAGATTCGACTCATTGAGCACTACCTTGTTAGTGATCACCACATCAGCTTCTTCAACTCGCTCTGATACTTGCTCAGGAGCTGTGAAATCATACTCTACCCATTCATGCTCAAAGCTCAGAGGCTTTAAATGAATTTGAGATGGGATAGTCGCTCTATCAAGAAACACAACATTCAGCGTTGGCATTCTTCTTCCTTGGTTAGATCTATGAATCAGTCCATTCTAAGCTTTTAGCTTACTGTAGTCTGGAAGCTCAAGCGCAATTTCAAAGTGCTGTTCGATTTGTGGGGATGCTTGAGGATAAAAGTCACAGGGAACAAAGGCTTTAAACAACTGATTATTCGCTGGATGATAAAAGCTCAGCTCACACGCATGCAAAGCCAACCTATCACTGTATTCAAATGCTTCTGATGTTGCGTAAAACTCATCGCCCACAATCGGTGCGCCTATTTCCATGCAATGCACTCTCAATTGGTGAGAACGCCCGGTAATTGGCAGTAACTTAAGTAAAGTCGTTTGGAGTTCTTGCTGTTCTACCACATAACGAGTCTGTGATGATTTACCATCCTCGAAACACACTTTTTGCTTCGGCCGGTTTGGCCAATCGCAAATAAGAGGGAGGTCAATCAAACCTTCTGCTTCTTCTACTGAACCCCATACTCGGGCGTAATAGAGTTTGTGTGTCAGTCGATATTGAAATTGCTTCTTCAAATGACGCTCAGCTTGTTTGTGTTTAGCGAGCAGCATCAAGCCTGAGGTCGACATGTCCAATCGATGAACGACTTGAATCTCTGGAAATTCGACAATTAACCGACTCCACATGCTGTCGTAATGCTCAGGTAACCTACCCGGAACAGAAAGCAGGCCTGCAGGCTTGTTCACCACAAGAATATCGTCATCTTGATAAACAATATCAATCCACGGTTCACGCGGTGGTGTGTACTGTTCTAACGCCATTGAAGCCTCTTAATTGCTAGTGAATAAATAATTTACGGTTGATTCGTTTATAAATAAATACAACTTTCAACATTTTCGTACATAAAAGTTGACGATTTTACAAAACATGGTATTGATAGGGTAACGGATAATAAGAAGTCAGCATCAAAGGAAAAACGATGGACAGTACGGTTAAAACCACCAACACAAAAACACCAACCTCAGCTCCCCTATCAAGTTTAATTAAGTCTCTTGGCCCAGGCGTTATGATGGCCGCAGCGGCTGTAGGTGGTTCTCACTTAGTCGCCTCAACCAAGGCGGGTGCGATTTATGGTTGGCAGCTTGCCGCTCTCATTATCCTCGTTAACGTATTTAAATATCCATTCTTCAGAGCCGGCATCCAATACACGCTAGGAACGGGTCAAAGCTTGGTGGAAGGTTACTCTAACCTAGGCCGCCCATACCTTGTGATCTTTTCGATCTTGAGTGCCATATCTGCGGTCGTGAATACCGCTGCCCTGCTATTATTCAGTGCAAGCCTACTCAGTTACTTTGTTCCTTTCGATTTAGCCACTAGCACCTTGTGCATGATCGTTTTAGCGACCTGTTTGATCATTCTGTTTGCTGGCCATTATCGTGCTCTAGATACACTATCTAAAGCGATCATGGCGATCTTAACCATCACAACCTTAGCTGCAGTCGCCATTGCTATCGGCTCTCCAGTCGAACCTGATACTGCTTTTGTTCCACCGTCGCCTTGGTCATTGGCTGCTATTGGTTTTATCGTGGTGACCATGGGTTGGATGCCTGCGCCTATCGAAATATCAAGCATCACCTCTATGTGGCTAAAAAGCCAAAAAGAGAAGCAGGAAGTGACCGCACAATCAGCGCTGTTCGACTTTAACGTTGGCTACATTGGTACGGCGCTGCTTGCTTTAGTATTCGTTGCGTTAGGCGCGCTAGTACTTCACGGTTCGGGAGTTGAACTGTCTCGCTCCGGTGTTGGCTTTACTCATCAATTGGTCGGCATCTACGCTTCGACAATTGGTGAATGGTCTCGCCCGTTAATCGCTCTTATCGCTTTCTTCTGTATCTTTGGTAGCACCATTACCGTTATCGATGGCTACTCACGCGTGCTTGCTGAATCACAACGTCTATTATTCAAAAAAGATTCAAGCCCAAGAATGCTGCAAGGCTGGATAATCATTGTCTCTATCGCGGCACTCGCGATTGTGATGTTCTTTAGCGCAGCACTGATGCCTATGCTCGATTTCGCAATGGTACTCGCGTTTGCAACAACGCCATTCTTCGCTCTGCTTAATTTCATCTTGGTCAACAAAGCTAAGCTTCCAGAAGCGCTAGCCATTGGCAGCAAACTAAAATGGTTGTCTGTAGCAGGTCTTGTTTACCTATTTGGTTTCCTAGCGGTATTTGTTTGGTGGAAGTGGTTAATGTAACCAGCTACTTGAATTGTTAATTAAGCTACAGATACAAATAAGGCCTTCATAATGAAGGCCTTATTTCGTTGAAGCATCTCGCTAATTCAAAACTAGTTGTGAGAAACCACAATTAAGCGTAATGAATCTAGCTGAACCTGAGCTTTGCTGATGTAACCAGTCAATTCATTGATTTGAGCTTCAATGACTTCTAGCTCTTCATCACGAATGTTAGGGTTCACGGCTTTAAGCGCTTGTAGACGCTCTAATTCACCGTTCAGGTTAGTCTGCATGTCTCGTTGAGCTTGTTCACGCACTTCTTCCACTTTAGGAAGTACGTGCGTCTCACCCGCTTCGATTAGCTTGTGAATTTCACCTTGTACCGAGTTAACTAGCTTGCTCGCTAGGTGACGGTTTACAGGGCTTAGTTGACGGTTAAAGCTGTCGAACTCAACCTGAGCTGATAAGTCATTACCACGGCCATCCATCATCAAACGAATTGGCGTCTTAGGTAAGAACTGGCTGATACCGCTGCGTTTCGGCGCTTGCGCATCGACAAGATAGACCAGCTCAAGCAGGATAGTACCTACTGGCAGCGCTTTGTTTTTCAGTAGCGATACCGCTGATGCACCAACACCTTCACTCAGTAGCAGATCGATACCGCCCTGAATCATTGGGTGTTCCCAGCTAATGAAGTTCATGTCTTCACGAGAAAGTGCAGTATCACGATCAAACGTGATGGTTGCTCCTTCGTATGGTAAGCCTGGGTAGCTTGGCACCATCATGTGCTCAGATGGTGTCACAACTAGCGCATTCTCACCCTTGTCGTCTTGGTTCAAGCCAATCGTATCGAACAGGCTTAGTGCAAACGTTACTAGGTTAGTGTCGCCGTCAGTCGAGGCAATCTTCTCTGCAATTTCATGCGCTTTGTCGCCGCCGTTTGAGTGCATTTCTAATAGGCGATCACGGCCTTTTTCTAGATCTGATTTCAGGCTTTGATTTAGCTTGGCAGACTCTTCAATCACTTCATCAAGTTGCTCAGTGTTACCAGAAGCCAGCATCTCGATAAGAACATCTGAGTACTTATCGTAAACCGTGCGACCCGTTGGACAAGTTTCCGCAAATGCATTCAGACCTTCATCGAACCAACGCGCAAGGATCGCCTGTGATGTGCCTTTTAGGTAAGGAACATGAATGTCGATATCACGCAGCTGACCGATACGGTCCAAACGGCCAATACGTTGCTCAAGCAAGTCTGGGTTGAATGGAAGATCGAACATCACAAGTTGGTTAGCGAACTGGAAGTTACGACCTTCAGAGCCGATTTCACTACAGATAAGAACCTGAGCGCCGCCCTCTTCTTGAGCAAAGTAAGCCGCAGCTTTATCACGCTCTAGAATCGACATGCCTTCGTGAAATACGGTTGCACGTACACCTTCACGCTCACGCAGTGCTTGCTCTAATTGAAGAGCCGTACTTGCACGAGAGGCGATCACTAGGATTTTCTCGCTGCGCTTGTCTTGGATCTTTTCAATCAACCAGTTAACGCGTGAGTCGAACTGCCACCAGCTTGAATCTTCACCTTCAAACTCTTGGAAGATCTCTTCTGGATACAGCATCTTCATTGCACGAGCTTCGGGAGCCATTTTGCCACCGATCATGCCAGATACACGCATTGAGGTTGTGTACTGCGTTGGAATCTCCATCGGCAGTAGGTTTACATTACGCTTAGGGAAGCCTTTGATTGCAGCACGTGTGTTTCTGAAAAGAACACGGCCGGTACCATGGCGATCCATAAGGTTATCAATCAGTTCTTGGCGAGCTAACGCTTGCTCTTCTTCGCTGCTATCACCTTCGATAACGCGGAACAGAGGCTCAACATCTTGCTCAGAAAGCAGTTCCGTAATCTGGTTCTTCGCGCTGTTTTCAAGCTTCACGCCAGAGAACAGAGCCGTTACTGCATCAGCAACCGGTGCGTATTGGTCTTCTTCTTCAACGAATGCTTCGTAATCGTAGAAGCGATCAGGATCAAGCAGACGCAGACGTGCAAAGTGGCTCTCACGACCAAGCTGTTCAGGCGTTGCTGTTAGTAGTAGCACACCAGACGTATTTTCCGCTAAGCCTTCAACCACTTGGTATTCACGGCTTGGTTTGTCTTGGCTCCACTCAAGGTGGTGCGCTTCATCGACAACCAACAAGTCCCACTCGCCTTCAAGTGCTTGCTCGTAGCGCTTACGGCTCTTACGTAGGAAGTCCAAAGAACACAGAACGTACTGCTGGGTATCAAACGGGTTGTCTGATTCAGCAAACGCTTCAATACAACGCTCTTCATCGAAGATAGAAAAATGCAGGTTGAAACGGCGCATCATCTCTACTAACCATTGGTGTTGTAGAGTTTCAGGAACCACAATCAGAATGCGTTCAGCACGGCCAGACAGCACCTGTTGGTGAATGATCATGCCCGCTTCGATGGTTTTACCTAGGCCCACTTCATCAGCCAGTAAAACGCGCGGAGCGTGACGACGACCCACTTCATGAGCGATGTATAGCTGATGAGGGATCAAGCCAGCACGCATACCACACAAGCCACGCATCGGGCTCTTGTGTTGTTGGTACTGGTTGCTTAGCGCACGGTAACGCAACACAAAGTTATCCATACGGTCGATTTGACCTGCGTATAGCTTATCTTGTGGCTTGTTAAAGCGGATCTGGTTGCTTAAGAAGATTTCACGCAGAGTGACTTCTGTTTCTTGGGTATCTTCGCGAGTACCTAAGTAGGTTAGCAGCCCTTTGTCTTCGATAACTTCTTCGACAGACAGAGACCAACCTTCTTGGCATTCGATGACATCGCCTACATTAAACGTTACTCGGGTTACGGGAGCATCAGTACGTGCATAAACACGGTTTTCTTCTGACGCTGCAAACATTAGTGTCACTGTGCGAGCATCCATTGCTACAACGGTACCTAAACCTAAATCGCTCTCCGTATCGCTTATCCAGCGTTGCCCCAAAGCAAATGTCATGAATCGACTACCTCAATCTTATAGTTGGAATTTGGTCTTCTTAACTGCAGTTTTAAACAAGAACATTATCGCTCCTGAACTAAAAATATAGCCAAAAATGTCTAGTTTGCAGCCACTTTTTAAGTGCGCTCTCAATAATAAATATCTCGAGAAAATGGTGCAGAAAAAGGTCGCTAATCTTACTCGATGCTGTGATTTAGGTCACGCCTAAAGGAGATGATTTCATGCTTTTTTTCTGTTTTCGCCAGTGCAATCAAACTGTCAAAAATTCATGGTTAATCTATAGGTAGCAGATTGCTGCTCTCAAACGAATACACCATATTCACTCGTAACGATATGGTGCTGTTCCTCTAGATGAAGTTTAGGTGAGTAGTTGACTATCACCAGAATCAGATACTAATCTTTATATGAGCTTTATCTACGTTCAATGAATGCAAGGCAAGCCGCACGTCGGCAAGGAGATGCTATGGGCGAGACCAACCGGAAGCTATTTGTTTTAGACACCAATATCCTACTTCACGAACCCTTCGCTATATTTTCTTTCCAAGAGCACGATGTCGTTATCCCCATGACAGTGCTAGAAGAACTCGACAGAATCAAAGACAGTAAAAGAGACGTTGCTCGAGATGCGAGAATTGCGATTCGAACGCTCGAAGACCTGTTCAGGGAAGCCACACCAGACCAAATATCGGAAGGCATCCCTTTTTCTAAAGACATAAATGCATCTGGCAGTATTTCAATACTCGCTGACTACGAACTTCAAGAAAGCATCAAAGCCTTTGCCGATGACAAGGCGGGCGATAACCGAATCCTCAACGCTGTCCTCTATCTTCAAAATAAACGCGCACCACGCGAAGTGGTTCTCATCACCAAAGACATCAATATGCGTTTACGAGCAAAAGGCGCCGGTGTACGTTTTGTTGAAGACTATCAAACTGACCAACTGATTGATGATATCCAATACCTCACCAAAGGCTTCCAACAACTGGAAGGCTCATTTTGGGATGGTATCGATAATGTCGAGAGCAGAAGTTTAGGCGGCAAGACGCTGCACACCTTAGCAAGAGCGCCGTTCGAGCCAACCTTCCTCAACCAATATGTGATTGACGAAGAAAGTGACTTTGCCGCTCGAGTCGAGGAGATTGAGCCGGAAAGCATTACCCTGAGAGACCTCAGCCGCGAAAGATTGATGAATCGCAGAGCATGGGACATCACACCAAAGAACGTCTATCAAGGCATGGCGATTGATGCGCTGCTCGACCCTGATATTGATCTTGTGATTCTCACTGGCGCCGCAGGTAGTGGTAAGACGGGTGTCAAGTTCGAAAA
>NZ_JBFRPJ010000050.1:0-5227 GCF_041471945.1 Vibrio sp. 10N.261.51.A4 | reverse complement strand
TGTTCATGGCACGCTTACGGATTAGCTGGCATTGTTATCCCCTTAAAAATCTAGACGACAACTATGCTGACACGGGGGGAAACAGCCGATCGCAATCACCGAAATACGCATAAGCGACATATTGTTTTTTAAAGTTAACTGGGCTTAGATATCCAAGAGCACTGTCCTTCTTGTTCGATTATAATCAACTTCGATGTGCTTGGATGAAAATACGCAAGTGCTTGATGCATCTCTTCTCGCGGGTGAGGTGTTGCGTTTCAAGTGGCGGAGAGCCTTTAAATCAGAATGCTACCCGAACAAAAAAATGGCCATAAGAAACTAAGATGTTTCATGGCCACATTGTTAGATTAATGTTAAATAAATTGAGCTACGGATACTCCCCATATTTCAGCTTAGTATTAACACAATCATTTACCATCGATAGCCCAAACTAACTGTATATGCTTCTCTTGTTTCACCTTTATTATAAAGGGCTGTGATATTATAGTGTTTACCTATTTGCTTATTAAAACCAATCAAATAAGCCCATTGATTTAGAGAAACATCAACGTCATAAGTGAACTCACCTTGTAACGCATCTACATAACCTAGATTACCGGCTAACGTAGAATCTAAGCCTTGATATTCAGCACCAATTAATAACTGAGCTCTATAATCAACAAGCTGATAACCAACCATTGGTTGAGCAACAAACAGAGTATCACCCCAGCTCGAAGAGCCCTCTAATCGTGTTTGAGATGCGGTCATATTAAGCGTGGCGAAAAATTCTTTATACCCGACGGCTAGTGTAGTACCCACACCTAACAGATCATAGTCAAGACTTAAAGGAAGCTTCAATCGACCAGGGCTACACAGAGGGAGTCCTTCATTGCTTAGCGCACTACATAAGGCATCACCTAATCCAGGATCGATGCCGTTTAAACTATCTTTAACTTCGTTTAAACTCTCCGATGTATATTGCGCATCAATGGTTGCCTTAACTTTAATCTTTCCAGCTAAAGCGTAAACATTCCAGAAAGGCAAAATATAGACATCTCCCCTTATACTAAAACTCTCAGCATTAACTTTGGCGAAGGTCTCTGTCGGTTCAAAGTCCTTATCTAAATTCTGAAGGCCTAATGCTCCGAGACCTAAATTAAAAGATTGAAAGCCAAGATCCATATCTTGATTGCGATAAGCGACAGAAAAACCGTATGGAAGAGGAATATCAATACCTTGTCTACGGACTAAGTCTCCCATCAGTGGGAAAAAACTACTGACCTCGACCTTTTCTTCTCGAATACGAGGATCTGATGCTTCTTCAAGCTTTTCACTATCTAGAACTTCGACACCATCTACATCGTCATAAAAAGCGACGGGAGTCATGAGCAATGACAGAGTAAGCTTTTCTTTTTTTCTAGTTACTCCGTTTGCCACAATGGTTTTGCTTTTAACGTAAAATTTACCATTGTAACGCTCACTGATTAAGATTTCTTGTCTATAATCCTCAATTCTATAAGTACCATAGGTAAATGGTTGCGAATTAGTGATCACCATTTTAACAGGCTTGCGATCTTCAACACTTATCTCAACTCGCATGAAACGAAAATAGGCGACATCTTGAGGTAGTTGATACTTAGAATAGTTAAAACGTACAATTGCACGACGTTCATCTAATTCTTCAACGGTAACCGAAGACCGATCGTAACTATCTGAGTAGGCGCGAAGTCGATATTCTGTTTTAGTCAAATATTCAATGGAGTCTATCGCTCCACCATCTTCTGAGAGTGAAGGTTCACCATCGATTTGAGAAATTTGATCCTGAAAATATTTAATCCTCAAATCAATATTTCCCTTTAAATCTGTTGTTTGCACTAAATAAAAAGATGAAGATGAAGCCTCCTCATTAATTGAAGTGACTTTACGAACGTGCTCAACAATATGATCACCTTGAGATAAAGTACTAATACCATACTTAGGTAGGTGTTCCGGTATGCCATACTGCTCAAAAATCGAAGCTTCTTTTGCATTAGCAATATTAGAGAGTATCAAAATAAAAGAAAAGAAACTTACGCACCAAGATCTACGAAATAAAATAAAAAAAATTTCGATGATTTACTTTCATCTCTATCCAACAAACTCTATTTAGCATATGTAGCATCATTCCTACCTCACTGTAATAAAAGACGACTTAGTAAATAGCATCACAAATACCTTGTGATGTGCTAGCATCAATACCCATATTTATCGTAGCATCCCACGCTGTAATATTCTTGTTTATTTCGCCACCATCATCCGTGGCATTATTAACTATCACCAATATGTTATCTGTATCTTCTTGGTATCGATATTCAGGGTTGAATAATTCATCGCTAAACCACAAACTCGATACTTCTCCCATAAGAAGAAGGTCACCTTCATCAGGCGCTATCTTCGATCCGCTTTGGTTATATAATCGATTAAATACAAAAGGAATTTCAGCTTGGTTACAGGCTTTTCCACCGAAGCAAGCCAAATTACCTATTGTGTCAAAAATAGAGTCTTCAATCAGCTGGTTATTAAAACTTGCGACATAGTCAAAATGATAAATGATAGGAGTGATGTCATGATCGACTTCTTTTGCGTAATCACGAATAGCACATTTATATATCAATTGATTATTTAATTGATTAAACTTTCTTATCTCTTCTGATACCCCATCTAAAGTGGTAGGATTTTCCGATGGTGAGAAATCATCAAAGCGTAAAGGCGTGTCGGTCAACCGATCTACATATAGGATTGATGATATTAACGTGTACGCAGGTATATCTGCTATTTGTGGCAAATCACGAATATCATCACTATCTCCTATTAAAAATAGGACAACATCAAGTAATTTAATATCCGGTAATAATTCTATATTAATCAAGAATAGTAACTTTAACTCCGCTATATAACTATCCGTTTCATTGTTATTAAATCCTATAATAGAAGGGACGGTTAAAGGAGCTTCATGAGCGAGGCTTGTTACGTGATAGCCTGGGTATTCCTCATATTCTGTGCAAACCCCAAGGAATGTCTTTATGCACTCACGATGGGACTCAATGTAGGGTGAAAAGGGAAGTAATTTCGCTCGCGGTTCGATTGCTGCAATATCCGATGCGTATTTCAAAGTAAGCTTCGCCACAATCGATTCCGTGCTATCGCCATCTTCAATCCAGCCCAAGATGTCACTGACCATACTTTCGATGGTTTGGTCAGGTAAACCAAACAAGCGTCCCGTTATTTCTGCTTTTACTTGTTTTTGTAGTTCTAAAATCTGATCAACCGTCAATTGGTTAATACTTAAATCAGGATACAGCGTTGCCATTGCAGTTTCTAAAGTGTCGTATTGGTCTTTCGCTGCAGCGTATGATTCAAATGAAAGTCCGAGCGGTAAACTTTGCATAATCGCTCTGCTAAAGAAATTACCGGCAATATCATCTTCAGGATCGCGCTCTCCACTGGTTGTTTGCTGAAGCGCATTAATTGATGTCGCACCAGCACCTTGCCCAAATACAGTGACGTTTGTACTATCTCCGCCAAAGTCTTCGATATGTTGGCTAACCCACTCTAGAGCTCGCTTTTGATCACCAACCGCAAAGTTGCCCCCTTTCGTTTGACCTGCATCTTCAACCCACCGTTTTCCCAATAAACCAAGACGGTAGTTAAAAGTAACAGCGATAAAGGGGTTATCACTCATTGTACTTTGTGCAACGGCGACATCTGGAATTATATTGGGCAGGTGTCCAGATCCCGTTTCAAACGAACCACTATGGATATAAACATACACAGGTAATAAATCACCTGAAGTCGCATTATTAGGTCTCCATACGTTCAAGTAAAGGCAGGTCTCTGAGTACAATTCTGTTGAGCCAAACTGAGGGCATATATTCCCAAAGTCTGTATACGAATTATTTTCGGTCACCGCTTGTGCTAGAGGCAGCATCACACTGTGTTCAAAACGGTCAGGCGCACCGAAGAAAAAATCACCTTCGCTACTATCGCCCGAGTAAGCATAAGGTATCCCTTTGAACGTTTCTATTGTAACCAGTGAGGTACCGTCTTCAGTCGCAGAAAGTGAAGGGGCGACTGTGATTATTGGTTCTTTGAGGCCTTGTATAGTCACTTCACCTATTTGAGCCTCAAAAGTAATGGGTTGAGGTGATTCCTCTTCAGGAGCAGGGGTAAAGCTGAACTCAGTAGAATCATCACGACAACCGAAAAGTACAACTCCGATCAAAACCAAAAATGCTTTTGTCATCACTTACCTCTTCAATATCGAAAGTAAAGAACATTGCTATCACGCTTTGAATACCAAAATCAATCTTCTAATATTAGACTTAAAAATCAGAAAAGGTGGACAATATTACAATTACAGGTTCTGTCGTAAACAGTGGTGATAGGTTAAACTCTTCATCAAAATTCACCACTGCCGACGCTATGGCCATCAAATTTACAGGCGCCACTTTCCTTCCGACATCATTCTTCCGGCTGTTCGTTATTACGTTTCTTATAAGCTGATCTACCGTGAAACCGAAGAGATACTCAATGAGCGAGGTATCGATGTTGATCACTCAACCATCAATCGGTGGGTTATCAAATACGCCCCACTATTGGAGCACAGAGCACACCGAAGAAAGAAGCCTGTCGCTACTTCGTAGCGGATGGATGAGACTTACATTAACGTCAAAGGCCAGTGGAAGTATTATTACCGAGCCGTTGATAAATGCGGTAATGTGATTGATTTTTTACTGTGCGAATACCGTGACGAGAAGGCAGCTCGCGCCTTCTTCACCAGGCAATTAGCCATAATGGCTTGCCCGAAAAGGTCGTGATAGATAAGAGTGGTGCTAACGCATTAGCGTTACATAATATCAACGTCAGCCTTTGGTTAACGGGGAAGATGCTCAATCTAATTGAAGTGCTTCAGGTAATGTATCTGAACAAAGTCACCGTAGAGTGAAAGGTAAAATGCACCAGTGCCTAGGGTGGAAATCTGATGAAGGAGCAAAAGCTACTTTTGCAGGGGTAGATCTTTGGACTATGATTAAGAACGGACAGCTTGATAACCTAAATATGCTTGTCGTCAGTGCGAGAAAACAGGCGACAGCAGCCGAATCGTTCAGAAGCCATCCCCTCAGAGCCTCATCCCTAAAAGCTTCGCCACAGAAAGTTTGCTGACCAACATCATTCTTGGAAAATACCAATACGCGATGCCACTTTATCG
>NZ_JBFRPJ010000049.1:0-14963 GCF_041471945.1 Vibrio sp. 10N.261.51.A4 | reverse complement strand
GGTTTAAATTGTTAAAGAGCGCTAGCGTTTTGTGATTCACATCTCAGTCGCTAGGGGTGCGTACTATACCTGCACCACTTTGAGAGTCAAGGGTTATTTTCAAACTCTTTTTCTCTACCGATTTCGCTGTGTGACTTTCGTCTCACTCCGTGTCGGTGAGGCGGCATTATAGAGAGATTGAGATGGAGCACAAGGGCTTTTTGAAATAAAAGTTTTGTTCGCCTAAAAAGCCACCAGATCCGCATTTTTCGAATAAAAACTAAACATTTGAGACGTATCACAGCAATACATTGGAAAAATGGAAGCCATGAACGTAAGATTCATGTGTCTATTTTGTTAATGGTAGATGCGTCTATTTCGTTTATTAATATGTAGTATTCCGATATGAACTCAAAAAAATCGATGTTGTTAATTGTCGCACTGGCTGTATTAGGCGGCATTGTTTTCTCTCAGGTAGATATATCGCCTGCAATTACCTTTATCCTTGGTGTCTTGGCTTCCGCTTTTGTTGTTAACTTTTCAAGCACCGACTCAAAATCAGATTCAGAACCTAAGGCTTCAACCAAAACACTTTATGTGGGTAACCTTCCATACAAAGCGAACGAATCACATGTACGTGAATTATTCTCAGAGCATGGTGAAGTATTTGCAGTACGTTTAATGAAAGACAAACGTACTGGTAAAAGAAGAGGCTTTGGATTTGTTGTTATGGCAAGTAATGATGTGAATCATGCAATCTCTGCACTTAACGATAAAGATTACATGCAACGCACTTTAAAAGTACGTGTTGCAAATGATCCTAAACATCCTGAAGCGGACGAATCTGAACTGAGCTAAACCCTAACTGCTTTAACATACTATTTAGTGCACTTTCTTTTTTAGGAAGTGCACTACAAAAAACTTCACGTACTCCCCCTTCTTTATTAACGCTTTCCAAACCCAACAAATCTTGAACTCGCTTAGCTATCGCTTTACCAGAATCTATCAGCACTACACTTTCACCTAGTACTTGTTGAATCTCTGATTTGATCAATGGGAAATGAGTACATCCTAATACAGCCACATCAATTGTGTTGATCATCGGCTGAAGGATTTGCTGTAACTCTTCAAGGCTAATCTCCTCGCCTCTGAGTTTATCTTCGGCCATATCCACCAGCCGAGTAGAACCCAACAGCTCTACTCTTTTATTACTCGAGAAGTTTTTGATGAGCTCGTGTGTGTATTCACGAGTAATCGTCGCGGGAGTCGCAATAAGGCCAACCGCTTTATTAGCCAGTAACGAAGCAGGTTTGATTGCCGGGACTACGCCGACAATAGGGATAAGGTTATTAGCGCGAAGTGTCGGCAGGACTATCGTACTGGCCGTATTACAAGCTATCACCACGATATCAATAGCGTGACTCGCCACAAAACTGGCGACGATACTTTGGACTCGCTGAATGAGGACTTGCTGATCGAGCTCACCATAAGGGTAAGCCTCGTTATCGAATACATAGATATAGTTGTGATTGGGTAGTAACTGGCTTATCTCTTTATATACAGACAGACCGCCAACTCCAGAATCAAAGACCAATATGTTTTTTTGTATGCTTTCCGACACAACCATTACCTGTAATAAGTTCCGCAGCAATGATACCCCTTCACCTAGTTTTCGCCAATCATCACTCTACATAATGCAAGCTCGGTAGCGTTGATGCCCAAAGCGCTCACCCTGCTCTACATTTTCTAGCTCTATCTTAAGCTTACCTTTAAAGCATGGCGCTGACGTGACTAAGGTATGGAACTCACCATCTTCTCCACATGGGTCGACGTGACTTGGCAAACTGTCTATTAGTTCAGGCGTGTATTCTTTCCCGCAATAGCTCATGTCTAATGCATCGCTATCAACTGTGACGAGAAAGGTTTCGATTCCTCTATTTATGATTTCTTGAGCCAGCGCTTGGCTACTCTCTCCCAGTAGAGGAAATACAAGCTCCCAACCCGCAGGTTCTATATAACTTCTTCGGTAGTCAGCAATACCATTGCAAAACATATCGCCGAATGCCACGGCATCAATTGATAAACCCGACCCTTTAAGCGCCGTAACAATCGTACTTTGATAGATCTCGTTACTTGGGAAGACTTCCGGCAGCTCAATAGTTATTAATGGCAAGCCGATCAATGTTGCCTGCATTTTGACAACCTCGATTGGCGTGACTTGGAAAGGAACCTCATCTCCAACATACGTAGTATAGAGAGCAACAACTTCATACTCGGTGCTTTCAAGTAGACGTTCTAGGGTTAATGTAGAGTCTTTGCCTGACGACCAACTTATGACGACTTTCTTTTTCATTGATATACCCAATAAGAAAAAACCGCCCGAAGGCGGTTTAGGTGAAAATTAGAATTGGTAAGTAGCATTTACGTAATATGTACGCTCTGGAGATGGGTATCCACCAGCTGTCTCGTACTCTTCATCAGTAAGGTTCTCGACTCGACCATTTAAAGTAAGATTTTCATTTGCATAGTAGTTAACTGAAACATCAAACAAACTGTATGCAGCCAACTCTTCAGAGAAATCTGGTCGTGCTCCTACGTATTGGTACCCCAATGACAGATCAACATCATCGAAACTAGCTACCGCGTTATACTTATAAATCTTCTTTGCGCGGCGAACTAACTGCTCACCAGATTGATCTTCGGGGTCTTGAAAGTTAGCGCTCACTTCATGATTAATAAAGCTAGTATCAAATCCTACGACCATTTCCACACCACGTAGTTGGCTTTCGCCATCAGTATTGTAGTACTTGCTTGTCGCGTAGTTGTAATCAATTAAGTCTTCGACGTTCGTATCATAGCCAGTAATCGACCAATCAACATCCTTGATTAAGCCACCAAAAGTCAGTTCAAATGAATCTGCCTTTTCAGCTTCTAACTGTGCATTACCGTAGTAGCTATATAGTTGATACAAGTTAGGTGCTTTGAAGGATGTGCCATAAGCTGCTTTTACAACAAGCCACTCAGCATAACGATAGCCTAACCCTGTGTTGTAAGTAGTTTCTGTACCAAACTGCTCATTGTCATCAACACGAAGACTCAGTTCTCCGAACACTTTATCCGCATCTGCGTTTAATGCAGCGAAGTACGCAACATTCGTTCTGTCGTATTCAGTATTCGAAGGCTTAACAATATAAGCCTCATCACGCCAATCTACACCACCACTAAGAGTCAGTGACGACGTTAGTTTGTATGAATTCACCCATTGAACATTTAGCTGTTCAAGCTCATCAGATGTTGCTGACGCTGAGTTCTTGCCTAAAGACTGTTCGTAGTTCCAGTTATCTTGATTCTGATAGTTAACTAAGAAATCAGACTTAAGTTCACTGCCACTATATTTAACACCAGTAGCAAAGGTCGAATTTTGAACTTCAGCTTCTTTGTAAGAATGGTCTGTACCAAATGAACCATCGTACTGAGAAATGGTTTCAAACATACGGAAATTCGCGAAGCCACTCCATTGCTGATCAAAATTATGAACATAACCAATTAGAGCATTGCGTGATTCAAAACCATGGCGATCACCATCATTAACACCTGGTAATGGATGAACGTTGTATCCCTCATCGGAATCGTAACCAACAGATACGTTCAAGTGACCATTTTCACCGACCTTAGTACCACTAACAAAGCTCAGCTCTTGGTAATCTAAGCTTCCTAAACCTGCACTAACTGCCGTTTTTTCATTGTCAGAGTTTGCAACAGTAATAATGTTGATAACACCGCCGATAGCTTCTGAGCCATACATAGCGGCACGAGCTCCTCGAACGTATTCCACTCGGTCAACGAATGTAATTGGTAACTGGCTAAAATCGACACCACCCTTTGCAGCTCGCGCAAAACGAATACCATCAATGAGAACAAGCACTTGATCAGAGTTAGCACCACGAACAAAGATCGAAGCTTGCTGTCCTCGGCCTCCATTTTGTGAAACCTGAATACCCGTCAATCGTCTAAACACATCTGTTAGAGACTTAGCTTGAATTCGATCGATATCTTGGCGTGTTACTACTTCAACTTGAGCGACAACACTTTCCGTGCTTTGCTCAAAACGGTTAGCCGTAACCACCATGGTTTCGTCGGCAGATGCTTGTTGGGCGTGTAAATTGGAGATAGGTGAAAGCAGCGATGCTACAGCAACCGCTAAAAGGGATTTGTTCATGTTGTGATCCTAAATCGCGTAAATTCCTACCAAACCACATGTCATGGTTTAGCCGCTGGCAGGTATTCGGACTCAAGAGCACAACCTTATGGTTACCTGATATTCGACTTCCCACAAAAAGCTATTTGCAGTGTCTGATGAATACTCGTTCTCTTTTACCGCTGCGCGTCAGTTCTGGATTTACACCAGATTCCCTCTTTAGCCATCTATACATCTAAATGACACCAGCTTGCCGAAGATAGTATTGACCTATGAATCATTTGTCTAGTCTAAGATAGTTATAAGCTATAGTTTTCATGGTCGATTTACATTGAATGGCTCTCAACACTGGACAAGCGCCTGTGATTGAATAAAATCTGCGCTCTTGATTTAAAAGCACGACAGCAAAAGGCATAACAATGGCGAATTTAGATGTAAACCCGCAACGCTACCAAGAACAACTGGCAGAAAAGACAGAGCGTCTTACAGAAATGTTCTCAGAATATGATGTGCCTGAACTGGAAGTGTATGAATCTCCAGAACAACACTACCGCATGCGTGCTGAGTTCCGCGTGTGGCATGAAGGTGACGATATGTATTACGTCATGTTCAATCAAGAGACTAAAGAAAAATACCGCGTAGACCAGTTCCCTGCAGCTAGCCGTCTTATCAATGACCTAATGCCTCTATTAACAGATGCAATGAAGGACAACCACTCTCTGCGCCACAAGCTATTCCAAGTAGACTTCCTTTCTACGTTAAGCGGCGAAATTTTGGTGTCATTGCTTTACCACCGTCAATTAGGTGAACAGTGGATTCAAGATGCTAAAGCACTTAAGCAGCAATTAAACGATGAAGGTTTTAACCTAAACCTGATTGGCCGTGCGCGTAAGATGAAAATCGTACTGGACCGCGACTACGTAATTGAAAAGCTAGATGTGAATGGTGATAGCTACATCTACCAACAAGTAGAGAACAGCTTTACTCAACCCAACGGCAAAGTGGCAGAGAAAATGTTGGAATGGGCTGTCGATTGTACTCAAGACAGCAAAGGCGACTTACTTGAGCTTTACTGTGGTAACGGTAACTTCTCATTAGCGCTAGCACAAAACTTCGAGCGTGTACTGGCAACTGAACTGGCGAAACCGTCAGTAGAATCTGCGCAATACAACATCGCTGCGAACAACATTGAAAATGTTCAGATCATCCGTATGTCTGCAGAAGATTTTACTGTAGCAATGGAAGGCAAGCGTGAGTTCCGTCGTCTACAGCAAGCGAACATCGATCTTAAGAGCTACAACTGCAACACTATCTTTGTTGATCCACCGCGTTCAGGTATGGATGTTGATACTTGTAAGATGGTTCAAGGCTACGAGCGTATCATGTACATCTCTTGTAACCCTGAAACATTGAAAGAGAACCTAGACATCCTAAGCGAAACGCACGACATCACTCGTTTTGCTCTGTTTGACCAGTTCCCTTACACACACCACATGGAAGCTGGCGTATTCCTAGAGCGTAAAGCGTAAGTATCGCTTTCAGGTCTAAGCCAAACAGCAGATACAAAAAAACGAGCCCATTGGCTCGTTTTTTTAATTTCTAAATCAGCTTAAGCAGTTTTGCCGATAAAGCCGAGTTTCTTACCTACCCATGCAAGAAGCAACATCGCGACAATAATCGCAAAGAAGTTTGAGCCAGCATCAGGGTGTTGTGCCTTCACAAAAGCCGAGTGGCCAAATGCACCTACAAAGAAACAAGCCAAACCTACTAGTGGAATATCTTCAGATACTGGGTTAGTTAGGTACTCTTGGTAAAGTGCTTGTACAGCCAAGACTAAAGCAATCAGTGGGAAAATAGAGAAGCCCACTTCGCTCATTGTTACCCAAGATAACAGAGCATCACCACACACACCGGCAATAACAGCAAGTACGAGTGTCTTTCTTTCTGAACCACGGTTTACAGTATTATTTTCATTCGACATTATTCAATCCCGCCTTTTAATCGGTTACGTTCACGTTCTTTACGATACCAAAAAGCCCCTTTGGCCATCATTCGCAATTGCATGATCAAGCGTTCAGCCAGTTCATCTCGCTGACGTCGATCTAAATCTAATGCTTCTGCCCCTGAGTTGAAGACCAAGATAACGGAGGCTTCAGCTTGAGTAAAAGCTTCGTCTCGTGTCATGCCAGTCGTTATCAAATATTCGGTTAACTCAGCAGAGAAGTGCTGTATCTCACGAGCTACCGCTGCACGAAACTCAAATGAAGTTCCTGAGCGCTCTCGCAATAACAGTCTGAATACGTTAGGGCTGCTTTCAATGAATTCCATAAAGGTTTCAACCGATGTACGAATCACACTGCCTTCTTTTACTATGCGTTGCCTAGCTTGACGCATTAACTGGCGCAGCAGTAAGCCACCTTCATCAACCATGGTTAAGCCAAGCTCATCCATGTCTTTGAAGTGACGATAAAAGGAAGTCGGTGCTATTCCAGCCTCACGAGCGACTTCTCTCAAGCTTAGATTGGAAAAACTACGATCGGCGCTGAGTTGGCTAAATGCTGCATCGATTAAGCTGCGACGAGTTTTTTCTTTTTGCTGTGCGCGAATGCCCATTGGTTTCATACTTTATCAATTTCTTCTTTTACAGCCTAAACAGGCATGTCTAATACTCTATTCAATATAACGCGAATCACTTATTTATATAAGGCACTCTGGTTATATAAGACACTAAACATACCTCTTTGTTCACGTACCGAAGTAAATACGTTCGAAGAAAAAATTTCAATATCCACGCTGTCATTTGGAGACATACGACATACCAAATATTATTTTTTCGATAACACTGCGTGATCCCACCGACTCTCTGATGCCCTTTTCATGTACCCGAGAACAGAATCGGTTAAAATCTCGCTAAAGCAATGTTAATCAAATATAACAAGGAAGATATCTATGCCGCACTCCAACCACTTTGATGTAATCGTAATTGGTAGTGGCCCCGGAGGAGAAGGGGCAGCGATGGGATTAACCAAAGCCGGGTTGAACGTTGCAATCATTGAGAAAGAGAGCAGCGTTGGTGGTGGTTGTACTCACTGGGGAACAATTCCTTCAAAAGCACTGCGTCATGCCGTAAGTCGTATTATCGAATTCAACAGTAATCCGCTGTTTTGTCAGAACAACAAAAGCATACACTCAACGTTTTCTAACATTTTGGGGCATGCCAAATCGGTTATCGACAAGCAGACTCGATTACGCCAAGGCTTCTACGACCGCAACCAGTGCACGTTGGTCTTTGGTACTGCACGTTTTATCGATACCAACACTGTCTCGGTAATGCAAAGCGATGGCACTGAAGAACATTACAGTGCAGACAAATTTGTTATCGCGACAGGCTCTCGCCCTTACCAACCAGATAACGTCGACTTCCTGCATGAACGTATCTACGACAGTGACTCGATTCTTTCTCTTAAACACGACCCGCAACACATCATCATCTATGGTGCTGGCGTTATTGGTTGTGAATACGCGTCGATTTTCCGCGGTTTGGGTGTAAAAACCGATCTTATCAATACTCGTGACCGTCTGTTGTCATTCCTAGACAATGAAACCTCAGATGCACTTTCTTATCACTTCTGGAACAGCGGTGTCGTGATTCGCAACGATGAAACCTTTGAGAAAATTGAAGGCACTGATGATGGCGTGATCATTCACCTAGAGTCAGGTAAAAAGATGCGCGCTGATTGCCTACTGTATGCCAATGGCCGAACGGGTAATACCGATAAACTGAACCTTGGTGCTGTTGGCTTAGAAGCGGACTCGCGTGGGCAAGTCTCAGTAAATACCAATTACCAAACCAATGTTGACCATGTTTACGCTGTCGGTGATGTGATTGGCTACCCTAGCCTAGCAAGCGCGGCTTATGACCAAGGTCGATTTGTGGCTCAAGCAATTGTGAAAGGTGAAGCTGAACGCCACCTTATCGAAGACATTCCAACCGGCATCTACACCATCCCGGAGATCAGTTCTGTTGGTAAAACCGAGCAAGAACTTACCGCAGCTAAAGTACCGTATGAAGTAGGACGTTCTTCATTCAAACACCTAGCTCGTGCTCAAATTGCGGGTAAAGATATTGGTAGCTTGAAGATCCTGTTCCATCGCGAAACCAAAGAGATTTTAGGTATCCACGTGTTTGGTGAGCGTGCCGCTGAAATCATCCATATCGGACAAGCGATCATGGAGCAGAAAGGTGAAGCAAATACCATCGAGTACTTTGTGAATACGACCTTTAACTATCCAACGATGGCGGAAGCTTATCGTGTTGCAGCACTCAACGGGCTTAACCGTTTATTCTAGATATAGAACCAATAGGAGTATTTGACCACCCATAGGCCAAATGCATAAAACAGCAAGCCATGCGCTTGCTGTTTTTATTTAAGATATTGAATGTTAAGGTATTGATAGTAATTAGATCATGATGTTCTAAATACCCCTTTACCTGTACAGCCTCATTTACTCTCCACAAACAGAGCCCTCGAGCTAAGCGAGAAACTCCCCTTTCTTCCACTGAGAAACAAACAACACACCAAGACCAATTCCGCGCATTGCCATAAAGCTCAGCATCGCTAACCACAGTGCATGGTTCTCTAAACCTGATGCTAAATAGAAAATCGCGAAGAAACTGCAGGTCGCAACAAACATACTATTGCGCATATCCTTGCCCTTAGTTGCTCCAACAAAAATACCATCCAACAAGAAGCACCACATAGACACCAATGGCATTGCGATTAACCACGGTAAATACACCTCGGCTTGACTCTTCACGTCTGGGATTGTGGTGATCATATTGATTAAGCTCGAGCCAACGAGTGCGAACACTATGGTCAGTACCAAACAAATATTGAAGCTCCAGAAGAAAGTTCCAATCAATGACTGGTTCTGCTCATCTTTGTCTTTCGCGCCTATCGCCTTACCGACCATCGCTTCCATTGCGTAGGCAAAGCCATCCATCCCATAAGAGATGATCATCAAGAAACTCATCAACACGGCATTGGCCGCAACAACATCATCGCCAAAGCTTGCACCTTGGAAGGTCATGAAAGTGAAAGTCGCTTGTAGGCATAATGAACGAAGAAAGATATCGCGATTCAATTTCACGAAACGACTCAAACCTTGGCTGGTTTTCTTAAGCAGATCCCATGGCGATGGTAACTGCTTCTTCGCCCAGATTCGGTAAACACAAATTAGGCCAAATGTTAGACCGGCATAATCAGCCATTACAGATGCCAATGCAGCACCTTCCACTTGCCACCCTAAGCCGATAACAAAAACGATATCCAAAACGATATTGGTGATATTGGTGATGATCACCATCCACATTGGCGCTTTGGCGTTTTGAGTCCCGAGCAGCCAACCTAGAATCACAAAGTTAGTCAGCGCGGCAGGTGCACTCCAAGCGCGGATTGAGAAATATTGCTGACCATAGTGCTTAACTTGATCACTGGCGCTACTCAATGAGAAAACTAAATCGGCGACTAAACTGTGTAAAAGTAAAAAGACACCAGCAAACCCTAAGGCCATGGTCACGCCTTGCACAAAAACTAAGCCTAGTTGCTTGCCATCATTCGCACCATAAGATTGTGCAGCTAGCCCTGTTGTCGACATACGCAGGAAACCAAGCAACCAAAAGGTCACGCTGATCATTGTGCCGCCCAGCGCCACACCACCTAAATACCAAGAGTGCTCTAGGTGACCGATAACCGCCGCATCGACTAAGCCCAACAGTGGAACAGTAATATTAGAGAGAACCATCGGGATCGCGAGCAACAGCACTTTTTTATGCATCGCCTGATTGGATAGCGTTTGAAAAATAGTTTGGGGATTAAATAACTTCACGATCACCTCTTAGATTAGAGGCGATAGTTTAACCTAGTGGGTGGGCTTTCACTATGTTGTGGAATTTTACTTATACCGGCTATGTACTCAGTTACTCGAAATACAAAACACCTAGGATTACCACTTAACGAGCACTAACTGCGGCGTTAAACGCTTTTTGACCTGAGAGATCTTACAAAGAAGTCGCTGCCACAATTTCCAACGGTTGCATTTTTGGTCTAGTGGAGAAAACGCTTTTACCCATTGTGCCCATGGCAACCAATTGAGAACACTGTCTATTGGAGAAGATAGGCCATGCGCATACTTTCCTGAACCAAGTTTTTGCCCCAACGTACTTGAGCTTTTATCTCCAGCTAAGACTAAACACGCATGTGCATGAGTAAAGTAGCGACTCAAAGACTGAATGAAGTTCGCCGTCTGCTGTTCATTGCAATCCAGCAGAGCATGTTCACACACCACCATCACCGAGGCTTGTTCTGGAATATTGAGTTCATCCAACCAAGTCAGGTCATCGACAGAACCACACTCCAAACGATAGCGTTCATTTTTGTGGAACAGACGTTGGCGCCACACAAGGTTTTCCGTGACATCTAACTCAACCCAATGACAGCGGCCATTATCTAAACGGTAGAAACGGGTATCGAGCCCTGCTCCCACGTTAATAATCCAAGCATCTGGGTTATGAGATAAAAACTGTTGAACTTGAGAATCACAAAGTTGAGTCAGTGTCGCGTAAAGGAGTTGCTGTTGGTCGAGTTCACCGGTAAGACATTCTGGTGCGAGCTGGCAACGCTTGCAGGCTTGAGCTGCGATAGGATCATAAACGAGACCATCATCAGCTAGGCTTTCACGGCTACGAAACCAAAGATGCTGAACGAGGTTCGTCGGAACTTGGAATTCTTGATGTGCAGACCCTTGTTCAGAAGAAGCCTTTTGAACAGAGGAGCGCAGCTTACGAGTAAGCGGCTTCATTTGAGGTTTGGTTGGGTTTGGCATCATCATCTTCCTTGTATCTCGACAAAGAAGATGATAATGAATATCAATTACAATGACAAGTTATTGAGAATAAATATCAATAAGCTGTTTGTACTGACTACATCCAGTCGGTGTTGCGAATAATACCAACCGCAAGCCCTTCAATAGACAAGTGTTGAGATTCTAGATCGACATGGATTGGAGAAAACTCTTCATTTTCAGCATGTAACAGAACCGTTGAACCTTTACGTTCTAGGCGTTTTACCGTTACATCATCATCGACACGAGCCACTACAACCTGACCATCGCGTACATCTTGTGTTTTATGAACAGCTAATAAATCACCATCCATAATACCGATGTCTTTCATACTTTCGCCATTTACACGAAGTAAGAAGTCAGCTTGTGGTTTAAACATGCCTGGATCAACTTGGTAATGCATTTCTACATGCTCTTGAGCTAAGATAGGCTCACCAGCGGCAACCTGACCGATTAATGGTAAACCTTGCTCTTCGTTTGCTGCATCTTCAAGCAAAATACGAATACCGCGAGACGCACCCGGGATAATCTCAATCGCTTCTTTACGAGCAAGAGCTTTCAAATGTTCTTCTGCAGCATTAGCAGAACGGAAGCCTAGTTCACGCGCGATTTCTGCACGTGTCGGTGGCATACCGGAATCTTCGATCTTACCTTTGATAAGGTCAAAGACTTGTTGCTGGCGGGGCGTTAACGGCTTCATGATTCACCTGTCTTTTTATACAGTTGACTGTGAGTATATCCAGTAACTGAACAAAAGCAAAGCAATTGGTTGTTTTTAGTTCATTTTTAGCAAATTACAAAAACAGGATCTCTAGCCACACATAACCTGCGAGTGCCAAACAGATGAAAACTGCTGCCGAACCGACATCTTTAGCCATCCCAGAAAGCTCATGATGTTCACTGCCGATTCGGTCGACAACCGCTTCAATCGCGGTATTGATTAGCTCGACAACCATCACCAATACCACCGATGAGATCATTAAGATTCGTTCAACTTGGCTTACATCTAGGTAAAATGCCAACGGAATAAGCACGACCGCCATGAACACTTCCTGTCGAAATGCAGCCTCATTTTTAAACGAACTCGTAATGCCTTGCCATGAAAAGCCTGCTGCTTTGATGATGCGTTTGAATCCGGTGTTTGATTTTTTGGTCATTTTTAACCCTATACTCAATCAGTCGATGAATGATTTTCCACAAACTTAACGGCAATATGACTATTTCCATTAAAAGGTTAGACCAGTTTCTGGTATTCTTGCATCGATTAAATTTACGCCTAGGCTTATCCCTATTTCACTCATAGGATTTATCCTTTTTATCAGAGAAATAGAGATACGCTTCAGCACATTGAAATAACTATTGAGGCAGTGAACCTATATGTCTTCTGGACAATCTTTTTCACGTTCATTAATGAAGCTACCTTTATCCGTATTGGTAAAGGGCACATCAATTCCTTCAAACCCTGTTGAGGATTTGAACATTGATTTGAGCAAACCGATTGTATACGCCTTACCGTTTCGCTCAAGTGTCGACATTCTTACATTGCAAAAACATGCACTTGAATTAGGCCTACCTGATCCGTTGAGCAAGCTTGAAATCAACGGCAAATCACTGCAACGCTACGTTTTCATCTCTTCTCGCAAAACTCTGCTACAAGACGATGATTATGTACCAAGCTCTTCAATTGAAGTGTTCTCTGAATTGCTTTCACTGCACGCTGACGACTCTGAACTCGATGTTCAAGTTATCCCTGCTACAGTGCTGTGGGGACGTAAGCCTGGTAAAGAGAATAACCAGAAGCCTTACCTACAGGCAATGAACGGCTTAGAGAAATCAAAAGCTGTATTGCTAGCCGGTCGTGACTGTCTGGTTCGTTTCAGCCCAGTGGTTTCTCTACGCTACATGGCTAACTCACACGGTACCGACAGCACCATCGCGCACAAATTGGCGCGCGTGGCACGTATTCACTTCTCTCGCCAAAAGCTTGCTGCATCAGGTCCTAACCTGCCAAGCCGCCAAGCTCTGTTTGATCGCCTATTAAAATCAGAAGCGATCAAGAAAGCGATTGAAGACGAAGCACAAGCAAAGAACATCTCGATCGAGAAAGCGAGCAAAGAAGCTCAAGACATCATGGACGAGATTGCTGCGAACTTCTCTTATTCGCTGATCAAGCGTGGTGAGAAGATTCTTGGTTGGCTGTGGAATAAGCTGTACCAAGGCCTGCATATCAGCAACGCTTCAACGGTTCGTAAGTTGGCTCAAGATGGTCACGAGATTGTTTACGTGCCTTGTCACCGTAGCCACATGGACTACTTGCTGCTTTCTTATGTGCTTTACCACGAAGGCATGGTGCCTCCGCACATCGCTGCGGGTATCAACCTGAACTTCTTCCCTGCCGGCCCTATTTTCCGTCATGGTGGTGCGTTCTTTATTCGTCGTAGCTTCAAAGGCAACAAACTGTACTCGACGATTTTCCGTGAATACCTAGCGGAATTGTTCGCTAAAGGTTACTCAGTAGAGTATTTCAGTGAAGGTGGTCGTTCTCGTACAGGTCGTCTACTGCAAGCGAAAACGGGCATGCTAGCGATGACAATCCAAGCAATGCTGCGCGGCATGAACCGTCCGGTGACTTTGGTTCCTGTATACATCGGCTACGAGCACGTGATGGAAGTAGCGACTTACGCGAAAGAACTTCGTGGCAAGCGTAAAGAAAAAGAAAACGCGAGCTTAGTGATTCGTACCATTCGTAAGCTGCGTAACTTTGGTAAAGGCTACGTGAACTTCGGTGAGCCGATTCAACTGAACCAATACCTGAATGAGCACTCACCAGAGTGGACCAAAGACATCGACCCAATGGGCACCAGCAAGCCACAATGGATGAACCCAGTGGTTAATGACTTAGCGACCAAAATGATGACGCACATTAACGATGCGGCAGCAACCAATGCCCTGACCCTTTGTGCAACGGCACTATTGGCTTCAAGACAGCGCGCATTGTCTCGTGACTCTTTGGTTTCTCAGATCAATTGCTACCTGTCTCTACTTAAGAACGTTCCATATTCGGCAACGTTCACTGTGCCAAAAGACAGCGCTGAAGAATTGGTAAAACATGCTGAATCACTGAACAAGTTCTTGATTGAATCAGACTCTATGGGCGACATCATTTCACTAGACCGTCACCAGTCAATTCTGATGACTTACTACCGAAACAACATCATTCACTTGTTTGCTCTGCCATCGTTAATTGCACAGATGACCATTCGTCAGCGCGGTTTATCGATTGACGCGATTCAAGAGAACGTTGCTGCTATCTACCCGTTCTTGAAGAAAGAGCTGTTCCTAAGCTACGACGAAGACAAGCTTGAAGGCGTGGTTTCTAACATCATTGAAGAGCTGGTTAACCAAGGTATGCTTGTGGTTTCTGATAATGAAGTCACCATCAACCAATCAAACAGCCAAGCACTGATGCTGTTAGGTCGTACGATTTCAGAAACGCTACAACGCTACTCTATTGCTTTGAACCTGTTAGCAGAGAACCCTGATCTGGATAAATCCGATCTTGAACAGAAGAGCCAAGACATTGCACAGCGACTTGGTCGTCTGCAAGGCATCAATGCACCAGAATTCTTCGATAAAGGCGTGTTTGCGTCGATGTTCGCCACCCTGAAACAACAGCAATATCTGGATAACGATGGTAACTGTGATTTAGACAAGACTCAGCAATTCGCTAAGCTTCTCTACTCAATGCTTTACCCTGAAGTACGTTTGACGATTCAAGAGAGTATCCACCAAGCGGAGTAATCATCAGCTTGGTGTCTCTTGAATAGCGAGGCCAAACGCGATCAAAAAAGGCACCCAATGGGTGTAATGCCGATCAGTTAAA
>NZ_JBFRPJ010000048.1:0-54254 GCF_041471945.1 Vibrio sp. 10N.261.51.A4 | reverse complement strand
AATTACGCAACAAAGCCGGTGTCGTTTCAAATGTTGGGAACATTGGATAGTCGTTTTTTCTTCGCAACTGCTCCAAGCTTTTATATTCAGAAGTCAATAACATCAGTGCCGATGCGTTAATACGATCAAACACGCTAATTTTTTCTATCTTAGGAGTATGTGTCATTAATTAATCTCTATTTAATTCTCTGAAGTTAAAAGACGCTGAAACCATGATTAAAAATTTCCATCCAATTTATTTATGGTTCTCAAAAATAGTATTGGGGTTTACTCAACTCAGTATTTACAGCTATCAATAATTGTAGTTAACACCATTATTACTAATATTATCGCCACTACTTTACCGATATATTTGATGTTAACTAACATCGTTGGGGTCTGTTAAAACTCGTTAAATTACGTCATTTATGCTATGTTTATGACCTAATTCACAGAGGTTTGGATGGATCAATGACTATCAACACAACTTACTTTATAAGGGTAAATAGCCTGATGAATTTGTATTACAACGTATGTAATCAATATTATTCAGATCCAATCTCCCCACAGACAATTCCCCAATCCGCGTTTAATCACACAATGAACCTGTTGCCCATTTCTGAGGTATTTCAGCTTTATGAAGAACTCGAATGCTATACAAAAAATCCAAACTTTATGCTCGAGGCTGTGCGCCATTTCCGGGTCGAAGACTTGGGCGGATTAGGCCAATGGATGTTCTCTGGTCATGACTTAATGTCGACGATAAGAAAGGTAAATTACGGCATGGGGTGTATTCAATCCGGTGCTTTTTGGGTTGCTGCACCTGCGGGGTCTATCATCAAGTGGACTTACAACAATCAGTATGACGCAGAACACTTAGACGTTCATGACAGTATTAGAGTCGCTGTTTTGATGTCAAAAATATTGAAAAAATACCTTGGGGCAGACTTTGCTCCGATGCGCGTACTACTTTCAGGAGAGCGTGCGGATGAGAAACTATATCAAGATTATTTTGGCTGTGAGGTCGCGTGGAATCATCATCAAACAGAGATCTGGTTTCATTCCAGCTTACGCTTGGCAAACCTGGCTGATAATCAAGATACCAAGCAAACCTTTTCGCTGAATTTTGAGGATTTGGACCGATGTTTAGACATGCCCGATCCTAGCGATGACACTAAGTTAGTTTATGAAGCCATCAACTACTCATGTCATTTTGGTTTACCGACACTCGAAAGAGTATCGAACCTGTTGGGCCTATCAATTCAGCAGTTTCAACGTAGATTCCATAAATATGGCCACAACTTTACCGAAATGTGTGGTTTTGTCTTAAGCAACAAAGCGGTCAAAATGCTAAGCCAATCAATACCAGTCGAAGAAGTTGCAAGCAGTTTAGGGTATAACCATCTCGATAGCTTTACGCATATGTTTAAGAAGCATCGAGGCATGACACCCAAGCAATATCTCAAATCATTGGAATAAAATAAAACATCCGCAGAGTGTCTCTACTTGCGGATGAGAAAGGTTGCATCACCTCGCTAGATGGCTTGGATACTGATCTCGACACGGCGATTGCAGGCTCTTCCGTCTTCGGTTGCATTGTCACAAATAGGGTAACGTTCACCAAGGCCGCTGGTACTGATTCGTCCACCTTTCACTTTTTGATTCACTAAGTAAGCTTTTACTGAATCAGCACGTTTCTCAGACAACTGCTGATTAGAAGCATCATTGCCAGTACTGTCGGTATAGCCTTTGATCTGCAAATACGAATCTGGGTACTCGACCAATATTCTCGCAACACCATTCAATGAATTGTATACCGTCGCTTCAAGTAGGTATTCACCAGAGCGAAAACCGATGCCGTTTTCCATCACCAACACTAACTCATTTTCACCAACACGCTTTACTTGAACGCCTGAATCTAGCAACTCCTGACGCAAAGCGTCCTCTTGCTTATCCAGTGAGTAGCCGACTCCTCCACCGATGAGACCGCCAGCCGTTGCCCCAATTAACGCTCTCTTTTTCCGTTCTTTTGAATTATCTCCAGACAGGAGACCAATCGCAGCACCAGACAAAGAACCAATCGCAGTCCCTTTTGTTGTGGAATTCGTTTCCATCTCACCAGTCGTTGCGTCCTGACGTTGAGTCGCCTGACAGCCCACCAAGCTCGTTAATAGCAACAGAGAGATAATAGGTTTAATGCATCTTTTTATTTCAGAAGATATGAATAGCATAAATATATTCCAGTTAAATTTAGACTTTCGATTAAATATTCACTGAATAGCAAACATATTAAAATTACAGACCACGACTGTGGCCCGTAATTTCATTAATAATCTTATTTTGAATAATTCGGAATTAAATAACCGAATTAACTCTAGTTCTAGCTCTAGCTCTAGCTCTAGCTCTAGAAAGAGTAGAAATAGTAGAGCTGCGACTTCATACGTAAAATGATTCCACGTATTACATCAAGAAACGCCATAAGCTCTGTTGGCTTTTCTCCGCTAATCCAAGCTAAACCAACCGAGCCGACTGGTACGCTATAGCCTTCAGGTTCAAAGACTTTCAACCTAACAAAGTGATGTTTGTTTTGTAGGTTCTTGCCTGTCGTAGAGCGAACATTCTGGTCAAAGCCAAGCAAGTTACTTTGCGCTTCGCCGGTTGCTTCAATAATACCTTCAACCTCTGCCGTGAATACTTTCCCTGGATAAACTGGCGTTGTAAATTCAGCCAATTGACCCGGTTTAACATTTCTAATCGCTTGATGATTCACTCTCATCAATACGTATTTCTCGTTGGTGTACATCTGCAATCGTGGAACTCTAGAAACAAGCTGACCTTCACGAAGAATAAAGTTAGTCACAAAGCCATCAGCGGGTGCATAAATCTTGGTGCTATCAAGATCCCATTTCGCTTTATTCACCTTCTGAATTGTTTCGTTAAAGTCTGACTGACGGGATTCAACCGAGAGTTCCGCTTTGGTTATTTGTAGCTTGGCTTTCTCTACATCAGATTTCTTTTTGCTCAGCTGTGACTCAAGCTTGGCCACAGTGTACACAGCAGAATCGGCGACCGTTTGCTGGTTATCAATCATGCTTTCAGTGATCGTATTACGCACGACTCGGTTTTGTTCAAGATAACGCTTCAACGTTCTTTTCTGTAAGTCTCTATTTGACTGAGCAGCTGAAAGCTCACTTTGTGTCATTTCAAAATCATGTAACGCTGCCTGATAGCTGGATTCAGCGATTTTTACTTCTTCAGCCGCAGTGCTAACCGCTACGTTTGCCGAGTCGCGCGAAATCTTCGCTTGTTCATAAGCAATTTGATAAGGCTCGTTTTCAATCTCATAGATTAACTGCCCTTTCTCAATGCGTTGGTTCGGGGTGATATAAATCTGATCGACCTTGCCCGAGACATTGGTTGAGGTTGGGCGAAGCTGAATGTGAGGAGACTGCACCACAGAGCCTCCCGACAAATCCATTGGTGTATAGTTAATTAATCCTACCCACACAAATAACAACCAACCACTCCCTCCTAGATAAGCGAATGCTTTAGTCCCTGTGTTCCAAGGCATGCCAACAAGTCTTAATAAATAGATGAACAAACACCAAACCGCTAAACCTTCTAACATTTAGACATCCTCTGATTGATTAACTTGAGCCGGAGAATTCCATAAATCACGCAGTCGGATAATGGCTTTTTCAAAATCTACAAACGCAATGATAATGGCGAGCACCCACACCCAGTGCCAAATGAAGCCAATCCAAGTGAGCGCGGTAATCAACCCTATCTGATGGTGGTCAGTCTTATGAGCCTTTTGAATAGGGATCTCGTGAAGCTTCCAAAAACCGAACAGGCCAGCCGCTATGGTGCTGATCAGCACGATAGCGGCTGCTATATGTAAAACGGTATCTGCAGAGGTCTCTACATAAGGGATACTGATTAAACTCATTGCTCATACTCTTGTAAATTAAGACCAACACAGGATATATGCCACCCACTTACAACGGAAATTTTAGATAAATTACGTCATATAAAATAACATGTTGATATAAATTACCAGATAAAGTGTGCGGTATATCAAAGTAGCAAGGTATTAAGTTCAGTAGCCTGACGCTATTAAGGAGAGCTGATGAAATTCACAGCTAACGCTGCTTAAGTAGGTGGGAATGCCGATAGAAAGATTAGATGAAGACAAAACATGGCAAGTCATGCACCAACGTAGATTAAGCAAAGCAGGTGATGTCTATGATGTCTGTTGAAGTTGCTTTTTTACCTATACAAGTTTAGGCAGCTATTTCCGAACACAATGTTTTTATCAGTAATGGTTTACACACCATAAATACTAGAACATTAAGCCAATGGAACATTATTCAGCAGACTTACACCTCAACAAAAGCACAAAAATTTAACATTTAGCTCTAAAAACACCACGCAACGCAAACAATCACCCTAAAAGTAAACTATTCCTAGACACCCTCTTAGATCCCGCTAATATGACCGCCCATTCCACTAGTGTATAGTTGGATTTGGTACAACTTTATAAAAAATACATCACTATAATAAATTAACAATTGCAGGTATTTTATGCAAAATAACAACATGCTCGCCCGCATCGCTCGTGGAAATCTCGTTCTACAGATCCTTGCTGGTATTGTTTTCGGTGTCGTTCTCGCCATGGTTTCTCCTTCAGCAGCTCAAGATGCAGGCCTATTAGGTAGTCTGTTTGTTGGTGCTCTGAAAGCTGTTGCCCCAATTTTAGTATTCATTCTTGTTGCAGCTTCTATCGCAAACCAAAAGAAAGGTCGGCATACTCATATGCGTCCAATCATTGTGCTTTACCTGATTGGTACGTTCTCTGCAGCACTGACTGCTGTAGTACTGAGCTTCATGTTCCCAACCACTTTGACACTGGTTGCTGGCGCTGAAGGTGCTAACCCTCCTCAAGGTATTGCAGAAGTTCTTCATACGCTTCTATTCAAGCTTGTAGATAACCCAGTTAGCGCACTAATGAACGCGAACTACATCGGTATTCTTGCTTGGGCTATCGGTCTTGGTCTTGCACTGCACCACGCATCTGCAACAACCAAAGCGGTTTTCGAAGACCTTAGCCACAGTGTTTCACACATTGTTCGCTTCATTATTCGTCTTGCGCCATTCGGTATCTTCGGCCTTGTTTCGACTACATTCGCAACAACGGGCTTCGATGCATTAGCAAGCTACGGTCAACTGCTAGCGGTTCTACTAAGCTCAATGCTGATCATTGCTCTTGTCGTTAACCCACTGCTTGTCTTTGTAAAGACAAAACAGAATCCATACCCACTTGTACTGCAATGTATTCGTGAATCTGGTGTAACAGCATTCTTCACTCGTTCAAGCGCTGCAAACATCCCAGTGAACATGAACCTTTGTAAGAAGCTAGAGCTAGATGAAGATACTTACTCTGTATCAATCCCTCTAGGCGCAACCATCAACATGGCAGGTGCTGCAATCACCATCACTGTGTTAACGCTTGCAGCTGTACACACAATGGGTATTGAGATTGATATCTTCACTGCGATTCTACTAAGCCTTGTTGCTGCAATTTCAGCATGTGGCGCATCAGGCGTTGCCGGTGGTTCACTGCTACTGATTCCTCTAGCTTGTGGCCTATTCGGTATCTCAAACGATGTAGCGATGCAGGTTGTAGCGGTTGGTTTCATCATTGGTGTGATTCAAGATTCTGCTGAAACAGCGCTTAACAGCTCAACTGACGTAGTGTTCACTGCGGCTGTATGTAAAGCTGAGCAAAACAAAGCTTAACAGCTCTTGGTATTAGGCTTTAGCTCTAAGCTCTAAGCTCTAAGCTCTAAGCTCTAAAAGCAAATAGCACACAAATAAAAAGGGAAGCATTCGCTTCCCTTTTTTGATCCTGTCATTCCTAACTCAGAGTGTCCCGTCTCCAATGGAGTGTGACTAAAATAAGCTGAGCTGACCTAAATGAGAGTTCAACTCGCTCGAACGCTCATCTCATCAAGCTACTGACTTAATTTTTGTTACTCCAATTGGTTTGGCTAAAGTCTAAAGACGCACTGCTAGGCGCTGGTGACGATGCATTATCTGTGCTTTGAGCCGAACCCGTTTGGGACGCTGCGTGTTGCTCTGGAGAATATTGTTGGTTGTGCTCTGGGTTGGAGTTCGGGGTTTTCATCTCGAAACTCATTTCAACATCGCTGCCTTGCACATTCGACTCGTCAATTTCCTCTTCTTCAGTAACCTCTTTCACCTTTTTAGGGATCGGGATGTTACGTTTGTAGAGTTTATTCAACGCCTTAATAACCGAATGTTTGGTGACGGCTTCTTGAGTCAATTTGGTCATGATTGGTTTCGTGAGAGCCTGCAACCCTACGACAGCATCAACCCCAAGTTCACCCCCAACTTTATCCCTCAACTGTTTTGCTTCTGAATAACCAAAATGAGCGGACAAAAACAACCAAATATAGGCAATCGCATTACCGTGTTCACCATGGTCAATCCAAGCTTCACCGGCTCTAAACATGGCTTCTGCACTGTTCTTTTCCGCGGCAGTCTCAAAACAGTAAACAGCCTCACCATGATTGGGCTCCACACCAACACCATTCAAATAACTCAAACCTAGTTTGATTTTTCCGTCTAAGTTGTTTTTATCTGCGGCCTTTTGGTACCACTCGAATGAGCTTTCGGCTGAGTAATCTGGGTTTTCTCTGTCTAGACACCACTCCCCCATAAACAGCATCGCTTCGGTGTTTCCGCCCGTCGCTGACTCTTCGATGTAGGTATAACCCTTGGGGATATTCTTATCGGTTCCGCGACCAAAAACGAGCGCTTTACCCATCTCAAACTTCGCAACCATATCGTTATCTAAAGCTGAAATAGCGAGCTGCCAAAAGTTGGCTTTTTCTCTTAAAATTAAGTCTTCTTTACGCTTCATACTCATGCGTACAATGCCGTACATGCCGGTGACATTATCTAAATGCGCGGCTTTATCGTACCAATATAGGGCTTCCTTAATATTGTTACGTTCAGCCTCTTTCGCCAAATACAAAATCGATGGAACATGGCCGGTTTCGGCTTTGAAGTTACGCTCTTTTTGCTCTTGGATGCGTGCTTTTTCAATCGCCTTCCGGTAAGCGACAGCACGAGCTTTACGTTCTTGTTCCACTCGCTGCTTTCTTAACGACAAAGAAACCAGCCATACGGCCACAAGTATTAACGAAAGAGCCGTCGCACCAATTGCGATTCCCATTGTACTCATAGAATATTTTAACCTAACTCAGCAGATACAAGACTCGACGTTGAGAGTGTGTTCTACCCATAGTGAATGTTATGTTTCGAATTACAGGGAAAAGTGCAGTTACTGGCACGTTCCGCCTTAAAATGAACTTAGTTCAGTATCTCAGGATTACATTGCGATAAGAAGCCTAGGGGTTTCAATCCGTATGCAGTCCATAGACGATGTGATCTTGCTTCAATATAAATAAATGATGAAGGCTGCCTTTCATCAGGAAAGTCCTAAAGCTTGGTGACGAACTTGATGTTTTCCAATCAATAGTTTCGTACAACCTTCATACAGCTTTAGTTCAAATGGCATACAGAAATAGCTCTATGCCTAGGTCAATTGACCGTATATGTAAGCCAACTCGGCAACCGTCTTCGCCGAAAACTTCTTCATCAAACTCGCTCGATGTACTTCCACCGTTCTCATCGCGATACATAATTCATCGGCAATTTTCTGGTTACGTTTGCCATCAATGATCTGCTTTAGTATGTCTATTTCGCGTTCAGTTAACGACGCATACGCTTGGCGATGCACGTTCATGTGTAAGTGCTTTTCAGAAGCCTCTAGCCCTTGTTTGATTGCCTGAGCCAATTCGCTGCCCTTAACCGGTTTTTGGAAGAAGTTCACCGCACCGGCTTGTAGAGCCTCTACCGCCATTGGCACATCGCCGTGGCCCGTCAGATAGATCACCGACAGTGGGCTCTGCGCTTTCACCATCAATTCATGAACTTGTTGCCCTCTCATTTCAGGCATTCGGCTGTCTAACACCACGCACCCCGGCGCCCTCAAATCCACTGAATCCAGAAAGCTTGGGCCATCTTCATAGGCTGACACCATAAAATCATGCTCTTCCAATAGGAACACCAATGAGTCACGCATCGACTCATCGTCATCAACCACATAGACCGGTAACGTTTGATGAAGTTCAGACATAACAAGATTCCTTATGAATCATTTGAAAGAGAAAAAGGTAACGTCACTGCGACGTGACAGCCATGAGGAGTCAATGATTTGATGGCCATTTGGCCACTGTGGTCTTCAATCACATCTTGGCAAATCGCAAGCCCTAAACCCAAGCCATTTTCTTTGCTACTCACAAAGGCTTGAGTGACTTGTTGTTCGGTGAAATCTAAACCCGTGCCGTTATCGATAACCGACAGCATCATTTTATCCGGTTGATACTCGGTAATCACTTTAATTGTTGGTGGCTCGCTGTTTTTGTTATCAATATCAGACGCAGCGCTTTGTTCGCGGTGTTGTTGTGCGTTACACGCGTCAGTAGCATTGTTGATCAGGTTTACAATCACTTGCTGCAATCCCACAGGATCGACATGCAGTTGGATTGGCTTACCTACAGCGTGGCGCTCAATGGTTATCTTGTGTTTCTGTAATCGAAATTGCAGCAGCTCAATGGTGTCTGTGAGTAACTGCTCGATGTCCGTCTGAGACTTATCTGATGAGCGTTTCTTTATCATGTTTCTTAAGCGTTGAATGATCGCATCAGCACGATCCACTTGAGACTGAATCTTCTCAAACACAGGTTCAATATCGGTCAATGGTTTGTTCTTCGAAATCCGTAATAAGCCGCCTTCGCTGTAGTTGCGAATGGCCGCCAAAGGTTGATTGATCTCGTGTGCCAAGCTGCTTCCCAGTTCACCAACCACCGCGATACGTTGCGAATGTTCCAGCTGTTCACTCTTGCTTTTCAGCTTGTGTAGCGTCGCTTCTAACTGTTTTTTACTGCGGCTGAATTTGTACTCTAACCAGAAGTGGTAAGCATTCAGTAACACGACAAAAATAAAGAACGCCCAAGCCCACTGTTGATTGTATTTAAGCCAGATTAACGCTTCTTTCCACCAAGGTTGTTGCAGTGGGTGTATGTCGAGTTGCTGATAAAGCTTGTCGATTGAGAGCAAGCTTGTGGGTGACGTCCAACCCGAAGCATTCGCAGCAACGGCTGGCACACTGCTTTTTGGCATTGAAAACAGCACCTGACTCATTTGCTTAGCTAATGCCGAAGAGGCTCGCTCTGTTTTAGCAAACGACCAGTTGGAATACAGAGGCGTAGACACTTGGCATCGAAAACCTTCAGGCGCTTGATTACCGATAACACGATACTGACCCGCCACCAGCAAGCCTTCACTGATCATGCTCTCGACCAAACAAGCTGGCACCACAGCCGCTTCAATGTGTCCTTCTCGCAGTTGGTACAAGCTGGCATCGATAGGGAAACCTAAGAACTGCGTATTGGAAAAAAAGTGGTTGGGATTAAGCCCTTCTTGCATCACTTGATAACGCATTGTTAAGTAACCACCAAATGCATTTTCCGAGACCGCTGCAATCGGCTTACCACTGAGTTGTTCGAAAGAGATATAGGGCGACATTCTTCTTACCACTAAAGCAGAACCAATGCTGCGGGTATTGTTAGAACTTGGCTCTTCGAAGTTATGACTGGTCATAGTCGCCATCCAAGAAAGCGCGCACTGTCGTCCTAAGCGAACCGCCTGACCTGGGTTAGTAATAACGAAATCGACCGTCACATCTTTCACCGCTTCGGCCATCTCTTCCAAATTAAAAGGCTTGAGAACAAAGTGCTTACCCGGAATACGCTCAGACAGCCAATCCATCGTAGGCTGCCAACGCTGCTGCGCCGCAAGTTTTCCTCGGGTCGCCAACACGCCAACCTCGATAATCTGATCGGGTTCACCTGTATTTTGGTTTTGGTTTGGGCTTGAGCTTGGGGCTGCTATCACTTGTTCTGATTGAGCCGCTAAACACACTCCTGCGGTTAGGCTCAGCCAACAAAGGCTAACGACTGTCATTAGGTTTCGAACTGTCACTGAAATCTCTTTCTCCAAGCAGATTGTTTATTCGATTTATTCTCTCGTCATTTCACTTTTTCTTGAAGCTGACGACATGTCCAACGCTTAACTCACCCTTTAGAGCGCTTGAGATAAGCCTCTAAAACAAAGCATAACAGCTAGATAGCGAAAACCACATTTGTTCTAGATCAACTTTGATCTGGGTATGTGGAAATCCACAATACCCCGTTAACGGTCAAAAACTGACAATGAGCCTAACAGATCGAATACCCATTTATAGGTACCTCTATGGACTCATTGAAAAGACGGTTTCTCAGCCAATTTGGTAAAGTTTCCGCCGGCGCTGCGCTCATTCCCATTACCGGAATCAACACCGCAGTCGCGAGCACAGCCATTCGCAATAACAACCAGCCTGACCGCAAAGGCGAAGTAGGCAAGCGCTACGCGATGGCGATTGATTTACGTAAATGCGTTGGCTGTCAGGCATGCACTGTTGGCTGCAGCGTTGAAAACCAAGCGCCGATTGGCCAGTTCAGAACCACCGTAAAACAATATGAAGTCTCCCTTGATGATGGTTCGACAGCTCAGCAAGACGTGAAATCATTCATGTTACCTCGCCTATGTAATCACTGTGACAACGCACCCTGCATCAAGGTTTGTCCTGTTCAAGCGACCTTCCAACGTGAAGACGGCATTGTAATGGTCGACAACGAACGCTGCGTAGCCTGTGCTTACTGTGTTCAAGCTTGCCCTTACGACGCTCGATTCATCAACAACGACACCCTTACCGCAGACAAATGCACCTTCTGTGCACACCGCCTTGAAGACGGTTTACTGCCCGCTTGTGTCGAAACCTGTGTTGGTGGTGCTCGTGTGATTGGTGACCTCAAAGACCCAAACAGCGAAATTAACCGCCTGCTCAATGAAAACCAAGACGACATAAAAGTGCTTAAACCAGAGCAGAATACCAACCCACATGTTTTCTATATCGGCATGAATGAGCGATTCGTTAGCCACATTGAAGGCCAACCTGCGATTTATGATCCAGCCGCCATCGATAACTCATCCTCTAGCAAACAAGAATTGGCAATCGCGACACAAGGCAAACAAGGAGAGACAGCATGAATATCACTGAGGTGTTAGTTCCCGCTCAAGAGATCGCTTGGCTACCGTGGGCGGTTCAATATTTCTTCTACATTGGTTCGGCTTACGCGGCCGCTATTCTGTTTTTGATTGCACTGATATTCAAGAACTCAACCAGCCACCAATTTCGTTCTGCCCTTGTGCTTGTGATGGCCATCGGCGCGATTGTTGGCCCACTGGCGCTAACCGGTGACTTACACCAACCTGGCCGTGCGTGGCACTTCTACGCTCACATCACACCTTGGTCATGGATGTCATTGGGCTCTCTGTTTCTACCTTTGTTTTCTGGTCTGGCTGTTGCGACTGCTTGGGTTTACCTGCGTGATGACATCGCACAGCTCAAAGAGAGTGAAAACCCACTTCTAAAACGTTTGTCTTGGCTGACGCTAGGTAAATGGCAAATATCATCAAAGCTGATGATTGCACTCGCTGCTGTGACGGCTATTTCGGGCCTAAGCATCGCGCTTTATACAGGCGCAGAGATTGCGATTTTGGCGAGCCGACCGCTTTGGCATCAACCGGCTTCTCCACTACTTTGGTTCACTACTGCATTCTTTGCTGCAACGGGTTTAACGCTGTTGATTTGGGCTCTTCTGCCTTCAAGCAAGCCAAGCTTAAAACCAACAGACCTAGCTCTGATACAAAGAACCATTACCTTAACGGGTGGCCTTGCCATCATTCTCACGTCGATTTGGGCATCTAACCATGGTCACTTCAGCCTGTATGAGAATGACGCTTGGGGCATCAATTTAGGCATCATGACCACCAGCATTTTGCTGTGCATGATCTTGGTTCTACCACTGCAACGCCTATCGCAAAGTAAGCTAGGAATTATCTGTGTTGCGCTTGCGACCATAGTTTCTGCATGGGCGGTACGTTGGGTCACCATGATGGAAGTTCAAACCATTCCACGTTTCGATGTTGGCCCATTCCCTTATGAACTGCCGATGGGTAGCGCAGGATTACTCGGCATTGTTGGTATGTGTGGTCTTTGGTTAGCACTTGCGTTGTTCGCCTCTGAGATCGTGTCTACTGGTTCTGCACCAAAGACAACATCGAAGCCAAACCAAAATACACCTTCACCACTTAACCGCTCACATAGCTTGTAGTCTGGGGAATCATCATGGATAACAAACGTCGTCAATTTTTAAAAGCAGGCCTTGCTGCCGGTGGTGTTGGAGCTTTTGCTGCAGGTTATGCGACAACCACAAAACACATGGTTCACGGTGCTCTTGATGGCACCGCGGGTAAGAAAACCAACCACATCCACCACGGTAATTCGTTAGAGACGGAATACAGTGTCGATGAACAAGATAAGATCTCGCCGAATCCAAATCAGCGCGTAGCACCATCAATGTGTTTCGGTTGTTGGACACTGTGTGGCTTGCGTGTACGTATCGATAATCGCAATGACGAAATTTTGCGTATCTCGGGCAATCCCTACCATCCGCTATCAAGTGATCAGCAAATCCCGTTCAAAACACCGGTAAAAGACGCCTACATTGGCTTGTCTGGAGAATCCGGTATCAATAATCGTTCGACAGCCTGCGCCCGTGGTAATGGCATGTTAGAGATTCAAAACAGCCCATACCGAATCACTCAACCGCTCAAACGTGTCGGTAAACGTGGTGAAGGCAAGTGGGAACCGATCAGCTACGAGCAACTAATCACTGAGATCACCGAAGGTGGTGACTTGTTCGGTGAAGGCGAAGTGGAAGGCTTACGATCGATTCGCGATATCGAAACACCACTTGATCCAAACAACCCTGAATACGGTCCCAAAGCCAACCAATTGTTGGTGACGAATGCTGGTAATGAAGGCCGTGATGACATCTTGAAGCGCTTTGCATTCAACAGCTATGGTACACGAAACTTCGGTCACCACGGCTCTTACTGTGGCTACGCATTCCGTGCAGGTTCAGGTGCGATCATGAACGATCTAGACAAGTTCTCGCACTTAAAACCCGACTTCAACAACGCAGAGTTCATTCTTTTCATCGGTATGTCTCCGGCTCAAGCGGGTAACCCGTTCAAGCGTCAAGCAAGACAATTGGCTGAGGCTCGTACCAACGGAAAACTGAGCTACACCATAGTGACTCCGAGCCTTCCTGCAGGATCTTCAAGCCTTGCTGCGGGCGATCGCAACAACTGGCTACCGATCAAACCTGGCACCGATTCAGCATTAGTATTGGGCATGATCCAATGGATCATCGAGAACCAACGCTACAATCACGACTTCTTGTCTCGCCCAAGTACGCAAGCGATGCAAAAAGCAGGCACCACGCATTGGTGTAATGCTTCACACCTTGTAATCAGTGACGAAGCACACCCACAAAACGGGCGTATGCTTCGCGCATCGGATGTGGGTTTGCTAGAAACAGGCGAACCGATGTCTGACGATGATGGATTTATCGCACTAGATGTGACAACGTCACTATTATCATCGCATATTCAGGTGAATGAAGCGGCTCTGTTCGTCGATCAAGACGTAGAAATTGATGGTCAAACCGTTCGTGTGAAATCTTCTCTACAAAGATTGAAGGAAGAAGCCTTCAAATATGACCTTGCTTACTACAGCGAGCAGTGTGAGATTCCACAAGACCAGATTATTGCACTGGCGAAACGCTTCACCAGCTACGGAACGAAAGCAGTTGTTGATACTCATGGTGGCAACATGCACACCAACGGCTTCTACAACTCGTTCTCTATCCTAATGCTAAACGCGCTGATTGGTAACATCAATGCAAAAGGCGGGGCGATGGCGAAAGCGGGCGGCTACCCAACTTCGGTTGCTGGCCCACGTTATGACTTTACCAAGTTCAAAGGCAAGACTAAGCCTCAAGGCGTGTTCTTATCTCGCAGCAAATTCCCATATCACAAGACCAGCGAATACAAACGTCGCGTTGCCGCAGGCGAGTCACCTTACCCAACGCGAGCGCCGTGGTACCCAATCTCAGCGCCGCTGTTAACCGAGCACTTATCAGCTGCGATTGATGGCTATCCTTACCGCGCAAAGGCATGGATCAACCACATGGCGAACCCACTTTATGGTGTTCCGGGTTTAGACAACTTGCTGGGTGAAAAGCTTAAAGATCCAAAACAGCTTGGCTTGATCGTGTCTATCGATGCCTTCATCAATGAGACCACCGCGTTATCGGATTACCTCGTGCCAGACACAGTGACCTACGAAAGCTGGGGCATGGCAACACCTTGGCATGGTGTCGCGACCAAAGCGATCACTGCTCGCTGGCCGATTATTGAGCCTAAAACCTCACGCACTCAAGACGGACGTGCCATCAACCTAGAAAACTTCTTTATTGATCTGGCGAAAACACTGGGCTTAGGTGGCTTCGGAGACAACGTAATCAAAGACAATCAAGGCAACTGGCACGGTATTCATAGCGCTGAAGACTTCTACCTGCGCTCGGCTGCTAACTTAGCGTTCGTAAAAGGTGGCGTGCCGAATGTCGATGCGGAAGATATTGTTTGGTCTGGTCTAGAACGCCTAGTGCCTGTGATGAACAAAACACTCAAGCCTGAAGAGATGCTCAAGGTAGCGTATATCTTTGCGCGTGGCGGTCGTTTCGAAGACGCCACCAATGCCTACACCAATGAAACCATGAAGTACAAATGGACCAAACCACTGGCAATCTGGAATGAAAAGCTCGGTACTTCTCGCAACACCATCAGTGGTGAGCAGTACATGGGTTGCCCGACATGGTATCCACAAAAGCTTGCAGACGGCACACCTTTGGCAGAGCAGTTCCCAGCAAAAGAGTGGCCGTTCACCCTAACCAACTTTAAGTCCAACATTCACAGTGCGGTATCGAATTTGTCACCACGCTTGGAATCTATTAAAGGAGTAAACCCTGTTTACATTCACCCGCAAGACGCCTCTTCTGCGGGTATCAAAACTGGTGACGTATTTGCCATTGAAACACCGAGTTCAACCACACACGCGTTGGCGATGGTGATTGATGGCATCAAACAAGGCACATTAGGCTTTGAACACGGCTTTGGACACAAAGAGCTCGGTGAACGAGCACACTGGATTGGTGACACACAACAACCAGTGAAGATGAAGTCGAACGATGGCGTTAACATCAATGATATAGGCTTGATTGACCCGACGAGAGAAGGAAAAGGCGTGATGTTGGATTGGGTTGTGGGGGCAGCAGCAAGGCAAGCGCTTCCGGCTAAGATCTACAAGGTCTAGCTTAAACTCAGCAAGCTATAACTTAATCACTGATTCAAAACACTTCCTTATCTGATTTGCAGATGAGAACACAACAGGGCAACTTCGTCATTCGAGGTTGCTCTGCTTTTTCGTCCCCTTGATCTAGAAAAGCACCCTATTTGGATAAACATCCAATCTACATAAAGTACCCAATCTAGATAAAGCATCCGCTCTAGATAGAGTAATCAACCCAAAGCCATTAGGTAATTTTCATTTCACCACAACTTTTTTAGCCCACACCCATAAAGCAGCTATGCTTATACAATCGGTGCCATAAAAGAGCCTTAACAAGCAGTTATACCGAGGCGAACATGGCAGTTCCCTTGCATTTCATAAACGGCAGTTGGATCAACCTATAGAAGTTCACATCAATACCATCATGGTGACTGAGGTTATTAATGTGAGACTCACCTCAAGTTCCAAGTGAATTAATGTGGAAATCCACAATAGCGTGAACAACCAATTATGTCGAAAATGCGTGCATTACAACCAATAGCGACGCCTCATGACTAAGCTGACAATTAAAACTCAAACTCTAACGCTTTGCATCGCTGCTCTAGGAAGCCTTTCTTTATCCGCTTTTGCACAAGCAGCACCCAATCCAATGCCAGAAGCCGCTGAAACTTGTAGCGGCTGCCATCAAGCCGACGGTAAAGGCATGCCCAACATTGCCCCTATGCTTGCAGGGCTCAATGCTGACTATCTAGAACATCAACTGGTTCTGTTCTCAAGTGGTGAGCGTCAAAGCGCGATCATGAAGGGCATGGCGGATGGTGTGTCTGATCCTGCTATTCGTCGTGAAGTAGCAGAGTACTTTGCTTCACTACCTTCATACGAATTCAGCGATTTAGAACAGCGCGGCTCACAAGCGGATATTGATAACCCCTATCGTAAACTTGTATTCCAAGGCGATTGGGATAGAAACATTCCAGCCTGTGCAACCTGTCATGGGCCAAGCGGTATGGGCGTAGACAAATTCCCGCGCCTAGCAAGCCAGCATGCCGACTACATTCAAACTCAGCTCAACGCTTGGAAAAATGGCACTCGTAAGGGTGATGATTTGAACATGATGGGTAATATCGCGGGCAAGTTAACCGACGATGAGATCAAAAACCTGTCTTACTACTTCGCCTCTTTCCGATACTAAAGGGCTCGCATGAAAACATTACTTTTAATTACCGCAACCCTTGTCTCTGGAATCGCTTATGCCGAAGCTGAGTTGCCCGATCGCCAAACCGAACTGCCAGCCGTTGAGAAGCCTCAAGATAACAAATATCTGGTACCACGAGGCTTGGTTGATATCCCTGCAGGGGAATTTGGCGACAAAGTAAAATTGGGTTACTCGCTGTTTGTCGATTCACAACAGATGCGTGGTACGTTCGTAGGCAATGAACAAAACTGTGTAAACTGTCACATGCAAGCGGGCATGAAGCCTAACGCAGCACCTCTTTGGGGTGCGTACATGGCCTACCCTGCGTATCGTTCCAAGAACGACAAGGTAAACAGCTACGCAGAACGTATCCAAGGTTGCTTCACCTACTCAATGAATGGCTTACCACCAGCAGTAGGCTCAAAAGAGATGGTCGCGCTTACGGCCTACTCATACTGGTTGGCGATGGGTGGCATCTTAGATAAGAACGGCATGCAAGACACGCCCGTCCCTGAGATCAGCGATGCAGATTTACAAGTCGGAGGAAAAGCGGAAAGCTTCCCTCTTCCTGAAGAGCTGCTAAGCAAATACCCAATTGATGACAGAAGCAAGTTGGCCGGTCGTGGCTACCCTAAGATTGCTAACCCTGAACAAGAGCCGTCGATAGCGCGTGGTGAAAAGGTTTACCAAACCAGCTGCCAAACCTGTCATGGTCAAAATGGAGAAGGAATTAAAGGGGCTGATGGTCGCTCATACCTGCCACCACTTTGGGGCGAAAACTCATTCAACTGGGGCGCAGGTATGCACCGAGTGAACACCGCCGCGTACTTCATCTATGAAAACATGCCGCTTGGAAAGAGCCAACAGCTTTCAATTCAGGATGCATGGGATGTGGCCGCGTTTGTGAACAGTCATGAACGCCCACAAGACCCACGATACAAGGGTGATGTTGCAGGCAATGCTAAGCGTTACCACAACCACCAAGGTTACTATGGTAAAGAGGTCGACGGTGGTGTGCTGGGTTCTAAAGCGTACCCAAGTGGCAAGGAAGCGATTCACGAGCACTGATCTCGAATCATGAGCCTCTCTTTTCGAAAGTAAGAACTGCTCACGCCTGCTATAGCTAAGCTTTACATTGTAAATCAGTATTCGCCGGAAGAATAAAAAGGAGCCAGATCGTATGACGACCTGGCTCCTTTTTTGTGTTTAAACTTTTAGAAAGACAACTAACCTTGCTGCATCTTCTCCCAAATGGTCGGAGAGCCAATATAGTCTTGAACCGTAGTGATGAATTCTTTGACCAGTTTGGTCTGCTTACGGTGTGGATAGACAGCGTAGATCGCAGTATCGATTGTAGAGATCGGATAATCCGGCAGTAAAGTAACCAAGCCCAGTTCTTTCATTGAGGCATACAGGTTTGATTGATCAAGGAAGCCATAACCTAAACCGTCTTTCACACAAGACACCATGGTACGAACATCACTGACCTTATAGTTGCCACGAATCGTTAGGCTTTGGAAAGTGTTGCCATGCGGCTCTTCACTGATACGCAGATGATCGACCGTCATATCACCATTGGTATAAATCACGGCAGGTAGCGCAAGTAAATCTTGTGGCGTCTTCGGCTCACCATGCTGCTTCACAAAGTCGTTCGAGGCGACCAACATGAAGTTACTGTCGGCAATCTTCTTGGCAATCAAATTCGATTCAACAAGCTTACTAAAGCGAAACGCGATATCGAACTGTCCTGCAATGATGTTGGCGATCTTATCGTCCAACGACAGCACGATCTGAACATCAGAGTACTTTCTCATGAACTGAGTAATGATAGGTTGCAAGTATTGCTGACCAAAATAGATCGGCGACGTAATTCGTAGCACACCTTTGGGTTCAGATTGGTACGAATCAGCAATGCCTTGGATCTGATTGATAGTATCTTTCAGCACATAGGTTTGCGCTAAAATATCTTCCCCTGCCGACGTCAACGAGAACGAACGCGTAGAACGGTTGAGCAACTGAACACCTAAATCTTGCTCCAGTTTTTTGATCTGTTTAGAGAGTGATGAGTTGTCCATATCGTGCAAGGTTGCCGCTTTGGTAAACGACCCTTGTTGAACCACATCTAAGAACAATAACAACTGATTGGTATTTGGCACTGCGCCTCTCCTGAAATAAAACTCGACTAGCGTTCGTCTTTAGGGGTATCCATCACAACCATAGTCGTAATAGATTGCACCTGAGCACATTCCCCAAGCACATCGGCATGAAACTTCTTATAACCCGGTAGGTCTTTGGTTTCTACCCTTAGCAAGTACTCGTTGGCACCGGTAATGTTGTGACACTCCACCACCTCTTTTTCCATACTGACGTGCTGTTCAAACTCCAGCTGAGCCGCTTTGCTGTGGCTTGATAAACCAATCGAAACATAAGCAATAAAACCTACCCCCATCAGCCCATTATCCAGAACCGCACGGTAACCTTGAATGATACCTTTACGCTCAAGATCCTGGACGCGCCTTAAGGTCGCAGAAGCCGACAAGCCAATCCGTTCTGAAAGCTCAATGTTGGAGATTCTGCCGTCCAATTTAAGCTCTTGCAATATCCTTTCGTCAAATCTATCCATAAGTACTTATTATTGTGCATTTAGTGATAATAGAGGAAATAAAAGCACATAATTGCCTCACTTTCCACCTACTATGTTTCTCAACACGTGAAAGTCATGACCGGTCAGTCACTTCGTTCATTTTTTGCTGGAGAACCATAATGCCTTTAGAACAACTTAGCGCACTTGCCTTGTTTGCGTTCGTCTCGACCTTCACACCAGGTCCAAATAACATCATGCTCATGACATCAGGAGCAAATGTTGGCTTTGCCCGTACTATTCCGCACATGCTTGGCATTGCTCTAGGGTTTGCAGCCATGTTGCTGCTGGTTGGCTTCGGTTTAATGGGCATTTTCAACGCTTATCCGGTTACTCACCAAATCTTGAAATACCTAAGCCTTGCTTACCTCGTGTACCTTGCAATTAAGATAGCATTGAGCGGCAAAGCCAAAAGCACCGAGGCTTATAAGCCAATGACCTTCATCGGCGCGGCAAGTTTTCAGTGGGTGAACCCGAAAGGTTGGTCGATGGCGCTGACGGCAATTTCAGTCTATAGCAGCGGCAGTTCATGGTGGGAGCTTGCGATCATCGCAGGTATCTTCACGCTCGCCAACTTACCATCCGTGACATTCTGGACAGCGGCAGGTAAACAACTGCAACACTGGTTAACCACACCCGTCCGTATCAAAAGCTTCAACTACGGTATGGCAGGCTTGCTGTTAGCCTCAACGATTCCGATGTTATAACAAAATAGCTTTCCTATGATGGTTAGTAAGTGATTACTAGCCATCAATTTCATTACAAGTATCCAATAACCTCGCTAAGCCAACGTCCAAACGTCGCCTGCCCGCTCGGGGTTAGTGTCCACACAAACGCCGCAACATTCACTGCCACTGTCACCCAATATATGGCTCTGAACGGCTGCTTCTGCGTTTTATGACGCAGCTTATCTTGAGCAATCAACGCCCCTAGCCAGCCACCAGCAACAGAAAAAATATGCAGAGTTTTCTCTGGCACACGCCAATTGCCATTGATCGCTGCTCGCTTGTCCTTCGCGTACACAAAAAACGTCACGAAACCGATAACCAAATACCACACCAACAGCGCTTTAGAACTTTCCGCAAACAACACAGACACCGCCACCAGAACCAAATAGGTGATAACGATTTGAATAGATGAAGACAACATGACTCCTTTTGAGCAACAGCTCACATACTGTAGCAATTACGCCCTGCAGATTTTGATAAGGATGAGTAAGGCATATTGTAATTCGGTTAGCCTGCAAAGAATAAACAAGCCCTTTCATCCCTACATAACATGATGGAAGTTAAAGGAATTATAAATATGTACAACCAAAAGTACGCCATCTACCAAGTTTTTACGCGTTTATTTGGCAATAAAAACACCCAACATGTTCCATGGGGCACAATCGAGCAAAATGGTGTCGGTAAGTTCAGTGATTTTACCGACAAAGCGCTGTCTGAAATTCGCAAGCTTGGCATTACTCACATTTGGTATACCGGGGTGCCACATCACGCCATCATCAATGATTACAAGCACATCGGGATTTCAGACGATCACCCGAGCGTGGTAAAAGGCCGTGCGGGATCACCATATGCCGTCAAAGACTACTATTCCGTAAACCCAGATCTCGCAGACAACCCTGAATGCCGACTAGAGGAGTTCGAGGCACTAATCAAAAGAAGTCACGACAATGGTTTAAAAGTGATTATCGATATCGTACCGAATCACGTTGCGCGTCATTATAAAGGCTTAAACAACCCAGAAGGTGTCAGTGACTTCGGCGCTCAAGATGACACAACGCTGGAATACCACAAAGACAATAACTTCTACTACATTCCCAACAGCACCTTTGAATTGCCAGACATAGAGCCCGCCTTTACGCCGCTAGGTGGTGAACAGCATCCCAACCTAAACTCCCCGTTTATAGAGACGCCCGCCAAATGGACAGGTAACGGCTCACGTTTAGCCAAGCCTAGTTTCGATGATTGGTATGAAACGGTGAAAATCAATTATGGCATGCGACCAGACGGTTCAAAAGACTTCCCTGAACTACCGAGTGACTATGCTCAACGCAATTACATGGATCATTTCCGTTTCTGGGAATCTGTTTATGTGCCTAACTCTTGGGCTAAATTCCGAGATATCGCCTTGTTTTGGTTGAATAAAGGTGTTGATGGGTTTCGCTACGATATGGCTGAGATGGTTCCAGTCGAATTTTGGAGCTACCTTAATTCATCTATAAAGATGAAAAACCAAGATGCCTTTTTAATGGCTGAGGTGTACCAACCGGACTTATATCGCGACTATATCCACTTAGGCAAGATGGACTACCTCTATGACAAGGTAGATCTGTACGACGGCCTAAAAGACATCATGCTAGGCAATACTTCCACGGCTATCATCCCCAAAATCCAACATCAAATGATGGATATTGAACATCACATGCTGCACTTCTTGGATAACCATGATGAACAACGCATCGCGTCTCCTGAATTTGTAGGTGACCCAAATATAGCGAAGCCTGCAATGCTAGTCAGCGCGTTATTGAGCAGCTCTCCAACCATGATCTACTTTGGGCAAGAAGTCGGCGAACCCGGTGCGGAGAACGCTGGCTTTGGACAACCCTCTCGTACATCCATCTTCGATTACATCGGTGTCCCACAGCATCAAAAATGGATGAACCACGGCGCATTCGATGGCGGGCTATTAGACGAAAACGAAAAACAACTACGTCACTTCTATCAGAAGGTTATGAACTTTTCGCTTGAGCACTCATCGATAACAGGTGATTACCAAGACTTACACCAGTGCTGTAACTTAAGTGATTCAGTCTACGCATTTCTGCGCTCTGACCACCAAGAGCTAACCATTGTTGCAGCTAATTTCAGCCAACATACCACTGAAAATATTCACTTAAAGATTCCAAGTGATGTAATCCAAAAACTCAAATTAGTTGATGGTCGTTACATACTCAATGAATATATTGAAGGCATAGCGCAACAAGTGCTCGACATTGAGAACAGTGTTGGCAGTTTTAATATTGAATTGAAACCGCTGGCGTCTTTGGCTTGGGTGTTATCCTTAAATGGATGATATACCTATCAATATAAATTACCGAACAGCTCGCTTTTAGCTAATTGATAAATAACTTAATTCCCACATTAAATTAACGTCACCTCAATTCGATACCTTCCTCACATTAATAAGGATGAGCTCTCATCCTTATTATCTACTCCCATCCTCTACGCCTTCTACTATTGATATTAAACATATGAGTTATTGATCCAATAAATTTAACTTAAACCAAATACAAAGCGTGATATTGACACTAGGTTTCCTATTTTTATATATTAAAAATAACTTTATACATAGCCATCACAAATAGTTGACCATCGTTAAGACTAGGATATTCATCTTCATAAAAAGTGAAATATGGATATTAAAACGTGAACAACATAAATATTAATAAAATTATCTCTCTACGAAATACCTTCAACAATACCAAAAAGAAGAGCTTCAAACGCTCTACATTGGCCAAAGCAATGTTACCGCTCTTCACCGCTACTTTGATCGCGGGTTGTGGTAGTGATAATGATAGCGACAACGGTACAGCCCCTGGCAACAGTGGTTTATACCCTGCAGCTGAAAACGAAGTCGTTATTTACTACAAACGCGATGTTGCCGCTGCCAGCTCATCTGGCTCAACTTACGACGGTTGGGGGCTGCACCTTTGGAATGGTGAAGGCTGTACCAGCACAGATTTAGTCGGCATGGGATTAAGTGAAACCGGAACCGACTGGAACAGCCCTTACGAATATGATGGTATCAGCGATACTTACGGTGCCTATTATGTGTTGAAAGTTGACCCAGATGCCTCTGACCCACACAAATGCATGAACTTCATCTTGCACAATGGTGATGAGAAAGCATTTGGCAGTGCCAATTCTAAAGTCGAGTTAACTAAGCTTGGCGATTCACAAGGCGTATTTGGTTTCCATGGCAGCAGCGAGTTGTACTACGACCCTATTTCAGAGCGACCAGTCAATATTGATGGTCAAAAAGCACACTGGCTAGATGCAACCACAATTGGTTGGGAAGCGGCTAGCAATGCAGACTCTGTGAAGCTTTTCTATGCATTAGACAACAGCATCACAATGAACGATGACAAAGAGATTGTCGGTGGAACTGCAATTGAACTAAGCAAAGACGGAGAACTATCTTCTGAATTGAAAGAGCGTTTCCGACACCTTGCAAGCTTACCTGCCCTAGCTATCGATGTTGACGACAGCACACTTCGCACTATTTTAAAATCTCAGATAATTTTTGTTGCCTACAATGCCAATGGCGATGTTATCTCTTCAACTGAGGTTCAAAAACCTGGTGTGCTTGATGCGGTATTTGCTAGCGAAGATGCTGGTAATGCAATGGCTGAAGAACTAGGCGCAATTGTTGAAGGCAGTGCGGCGACCTTCAAGCTTTGGGCACCAACCGCGCAAGATGTAGAACTCGTTCTATACAGTGAAGATCTGCTAAGTTCACAAGTAATCCCGATGACGGAAAACACTGAGACAGGCATTTGGGCGACTGATGCCGTGTCTAATGCAGTGAACAGTTATTACCGTTACCAAGTGAAGGTTTATCACCCAACCACAGGCAATATCGAAACTCGCCTTGTGACAGACCCATACTCTCTCAGTTTGTCAAAGAACTCAGCATACTCTCAAGTGATTGACCTGAATGATTCAACCTTGAAACCAGCGAACTGGGACAACTACCAACGACCAACCGTAGAGAAAGACGAAGACCACGTACTTTACGAATCACACCTACGTGACTTTAGTTTCAGCGATAAGCTCGGCACAGCTAGCCTAAATGGCAAGTACCTCGCTCTTACAGAAGCCGATCGTGAGTCGGTCAAACACCTACAAGCTCTCCAAGAAGCAGGTTTAACTACGCTGCATATCTTACCAGCATTTGATATCGCTACCGTCGATGAAGATGCCGCGAGCCGTGTTGATATCACCGACACCGTAGGAAAACTGTGTGATGTAAAACCGACAGCTACCTTATGTGGAAGCGAAGACGAAAACAAAGTCATCGAAGACGTACTCGATGGTTATGACCCTTCAACGGGTGACGCACAAGCATTAATGAATGACCTTCGTATGCTTGATAGCTTCAACTGGGGCTACGACCCATTCCATTACACAGTTCCTGAGGGAAGTTACGCGACCGATCCTAATGGTTCTCAGCGTATTCTCGAATTCCGTCAGATGGTCAAAGCTACGCACGACATGGATCTTAAGCTGATCATGGACGTGGTATACAACCACACCAATGCGTCTGGTGTGAACGATAAGTCGGTACTGGATAAGATTGTCCCTGGGTACTACCACCGTCTTAACGTCAACACTGGTGGCGTAGAAAACTCGACTTGTTGTGACAACACTGCGACCGAAAACCTGATGATGGGTAAATTGATGGTTGACTCACTTAAGGTGTGGGCTGACGACTACAAAGTGGATGGTTTCCGTTTTGACTTGATGGGCCACCAGCCAAAAGATGTAATGGTCGAAGCATTGGAAGAAGTGCGCAAAATCGACCCGAATACTCTGTTCTACGGGGAAGGCTGGGACTTTGGTGAAGTCGCCAACAACGCCCGCTTCGATCAAGCGAACCAAATCAACATGGCAGGTACAGAAATCGGTACCTTCTCAGACCGTTTGCGTGACGCCGTTCGTGGTGGTAGCCCATTCGATGGTGGTGTCGACTCAGAAGGGAACCACCCACTTCGCTTTAACCAAGGCTTTGGTAACGCAGCGATTGCCAACGAAGAAACCAAAGTTGATCAAGATTCGATCAATGGTCGTTTACATAACCAAGACCTTGTTCGTTTAGGTATGGCAGGTAACCTCGCAGAATACGTACTGATTGATTACAAAGGCGATACCAAACTGGGTAAAAACGTTGATTACAACGGCGCGCCAGCTGGTTACACCAAGATGCCTTCAGAGAACATCTCTTACGTTTCCAAACACGATAACCAAACACTTTGGGATAACAACGCTTACAAGATCGCCACTGGTACTAGCTCTGCAGAGCGTGCGCGTATGCAGTCTGTATCGCTTTCTACCGTGATGCTAGGCCAAGGCATACCATTCATCCATATGGGTTCTGAACTGCTACGATCTAAGTCTATGCAGCGCGATTCTTACGATTCTGGTGACTGGTACAACCGCGTCATGTTTGATGGGACGGACAACAACTGGAATGTTGGCTTACCTCGTGAAGATAAAGATGGTGCGAACTGGGATCTGATCAAAACAATCATTGCTGACAGCGCGGCTAAACCAGACTCAGACGACATTGAGCTGACTAAGCAGCAATTCCTAGAGCTATTAAAGATCCGTAGCTCAAGCGAACTGTTCCGCTTAGATACAGCTGACGAAGTTATGAAGCGAGTCGACTTCCGTAACGTAGGCGAAGATCAAGTCGAAGGCCTGATTGTCATGTCGATCGATGATGGTGTGTCTGCGGGCGAAGACCTTGACCCTGCCAATGATGCGATTGTCGCAGTTGTAAACTCAACGAATGAATCTCAATCGTTCAAAATCACGGGAGCAACCAGCTTTACACTTCACACCGTTCAACAGAGCTCTGAAGATGACATTGTAAAAGGTGCAAGCTTTGCTAATGAATCATTCACAGTTCCGGCACTAACGACAGCTGTGTTTGTACAAGCACAAAACGGTGCTCAAGGCGCTGGTTTGCCGGTTGATAACTCAGGCAAGGATGTATCGAGCATTCCTCCGTACGGTCAAACAACCGTGTACGTGCGTGGTGATATGAATGGTTGGAACCCTGTTGATGATTGGGCGATGAGCTTTGTTGCTAATGGGGTTTATTCTGTAACAGGCAATTTGGAAGCAGGTAACTATGGCTTCAAGTTTGCAGATGCAGATTGGAAAACACCTAACTTTGGTTGTGATTCAGTTGAACTTGCTGATGGATCAATCGACCTAGGTACTGATGCTGATGGTAACTGCCAACTAAGCGTAACAGAAGCTGGTAGCTATACATTCACTCTGAATGCGATTCACGAGCTGGATGACGACGTAGATGGCCCAGTTGTTTCAGTAACCAAGAATTAAACTATAAAGCTTAGATTCTAATAAAAAGATAATAAAACCAGCGAAAGCTAGCCTTTGGGAGACGTCAGTCTCCCTTTTTTACAACTATTGAACCCAGCAGATTTAAGCAAATAATAAACAACTGCATCGCCCATTAAAATTCGGGGCATTTCCAACCATACTTTATAGCCCCTACATTCGATTACATGGCTGAAAACTTAGAACTAAAGGGAAAGGATATTCCTTAGAACCATTAAAACCAGATCTTAACGATATATCATAGTAGGAATGCCGCTCTCCCTTAAGTGAACAGAATTAATCCTGGCAGCCTTTTTTGAAGGGTTACGCCCTACAATTACGATTAAAATACATTCAATTCTCGATGTAATATTCTATCAACAGCAAAACACCGCAGTTGTTTGCGGTGTCGTTAAATTTTGATTAGGAAAACTTCCATGAACCGTAAACATATCATCAAAACCATCCAAATGGGCATCGTGACTACAGCATTGATGGGCGGGATGGCTTTGGCTAATACCACTGATCTTGTAGAATCTACCGACGCTGCTCGCGCCCTGGCACATACTCCTAGCACTGCAACAACGCAACAAATACAAGCTGAAAATGCCGCGCACAAACAGGCACTGCAAACACTTGAAAGCAACGGTAATGTTGATCAATATATGGAAACGGATAAAGCAGGGGAAACGACTACTGGTCACGTATCAAAATGCGAAAATACAGAAGTCCCTTTAGGCGAGAAAGTTGCTGAACATTGCAAATAAAAAGCATATACATTAAAGCGGTATTCGATAGGGTTCCTTAGAAGATGCTAACCGATGCTTAACTTACAAGCATTGCACTTTTAAAGGAACCCTTTATCTATATTACTTGGCGTTGACGGCTCGCACAAAGGCTTCTTGTGCACCTTCAATACCAAGGGCTTTTGCTTCATCTAGTAGGCTCAGAGCTTTGGGAATATTATCTGCGTCTACTGCTGCTTGAATGGCATTATGGTAGTAAGTTTGTGTTTCTGGTTGAATTGTCTCAACCTTAGCTGCTGCCGCTGGTTTAGCGTTAGATTCACTGCTAGAGCCAAATGAGAAGAAGCTCACTTTATCGATTGTAACTTCTATTTTACCAACGTTAGCATTTGGAATCGGGATATCTTTCACTTCAGGTAAATAATTACCGCGGCCTTCCGCATCTAAACGTGCAGGGTGAATAACATCAGTAAAACCACCAAGACCTTCTTGATCTGTATAGATAACTAAATAAACTGATTTTGCTGTTGTCGGTGGGTAAAAATCGCTCTCAGCAACGAGACGGTTCCCCAAGTGTAGTCTTGGTTTAGCGTACTCGAAGCTCTCTTTACCGTAACGCTCTAGCTCAATACCGTTTTCGTCATAGATAACCGCATTAGGGACAAATGCAGTCTCACCGATAATGCTCGTGATATTAATCGAGTACTCACCGCGATCCGCTGGTAGCTCGATCGCTACTACAGGGCTGTTTATACCCTGATAGTTTAAAATTTGACTGTCTGGTGTTACATCGAAAATTGCCGAGCTTGGAAGCTTCATCGGGGCAAATTGAAGACCAGCAATAGAGTTAACTTGTTCAGCCTGTGCCACTTGCACTTGCTCAACCACTTGTGCAGATTGACAACCGACCAATGCAACACAGCCACTCAACATCAGAGCTTTAAAATACATAACCCTTCCTTTTTTTATTTTTTTAAGAAATTTACTAACTTTAATTACCACAAAGAGAACTATTCACCTAGGGAACGATCAACTTAATCGTACATTCCTTAAAAAAATAGCCGACGCAAGCCGGCTATGAATTAGGACAGTTTAGGATTTTAAGCTAAGTGGCTTACCACCAAGCTTCAACTTGGATACCAACAACGAAGTCGTTGTCTGCGCCTTGACCAGTAACAACACCGTTTTCATCTTTAACTTCACCGAATGAATCGTTTTCTAGATCCATCAAGTAGCTACCGTATACGCGGATTTCAGGACGAGCCCAGAAGCTGTCACCCATTGCCCACGCTTGAGCAACAGTAAATTTAGCGCCACCGAAGTCAACGTTATCTACTTCACCTGCGTTATAGCCAGCTTCGAAGATAGTACGCATTGTGTCGTTCCACTTATACATTGGACGAGCCACGATAGAGTATTGGCTTGAATCATGCTTATTAACACCGAGGTCTGAACCTGCTAAGTATGCAAGTTGGTGACCCATTTCCCATGATTCGCCTAGGTTCATTACACCCCAGTTAAGGATACGGTAGCCAAAACCATCGTTTTGATCACCAGAGCGATCATAGTATGCACCAGAACCCCAGAAGTTAGCCATTTGAACGCCGTAACCAGCAGTACCTAGCTGAACAACTGTTTGGTTAAAACCATTGCTCATATTTTGGTGGATAATACCTGTAGCAAGTAGGCCGTCATCACCATCGTATTTGCCATTCTTATTTTCAGTACTGAAGTTGTAAACAACGCCAAGCTCTAAACTAGCATCTTCCCATAGACCGATATTAGCTAGGCGAGCATCAGCCATGTAGCCAGCGCCGTTATCATCTTCGCCATCTTGAATAATTGCTAAAGAAAGCTTTTGGTTACCAACTGAAATGTTTTCGATACCACCACCAGTACCAGATGTATTTAGGAAGTAGAAGTCAGTAATGTGGATGTCTTTACGTTGGTAATATGTTTTACCAGCCCAAAGAGTCGCTTCTTCATCGAAAGATAGAACGCCTTTTGCTTTAACAGCGAACTGAGCAACGTTAAAGTCACCGTCTTCCCAACCATTCGCGCCATCAACACCAGAAGCAATCATTGACTCTAAACGCCAAGTTTGTTCACCAGTTTTTAGTTCTTCAGCCAAGCCAAACTCAGAGTAGTTGTCGTTTTCATTACCTAGACGGCCAATACCATTCTTCATGAATGAAACGTCACCACCATCATTTCCGCTAATACCAGTACCAGCACGCATGTAGCCATTAAAATCTACAGCGAACGCAGAGCCAGCAGCTAATGTAGTTGCCACTGCAGCAGCAATCAAACTTACTTTTTTCATTCTTAACTCCATTAAGGACGATTTATATTAGGTTTTTATATTTTTGCTCTCTTGCGGCAACCAAAGGCAGTAATGGTAGTCGTAAGATAGAGAGGTTTAGGGTTTCCCCTGATTCGTTTCAACGGGGTCAATATTAAGAGGGGATGACAAATTTGACTTCCTCCGCCCCTAAGTTAATTAAGGGGGACTAGAGGGGAGTAGAAAATATACAGAATGGTGTTTTAAAGAGGTAGATCACTTAATATAGGAGGAGTAGACAGCACACAGATCTAATTATTCAACATAAGTGAGATCTAGCTCAAATATATAATTTGAACTTCATCGATGAATTATTTTTTTACCGTAATTAATCTGTGAAGTTGCTTGACCTTATTGTGACAAAGCTTTTTACTTATAGTTCACTGATGTCGATAAACGAACAAGAAATCAAGCAATGACTAGAACGCTCGCTCGCCCTTATCCGCTAGGCGCAACGCTAGGTAACACTGGCTGCAACTTCTCTATTTATTCTCCTGACTGTAAATCTCTTTCACTCGCTCTTTTTGACGAGAACGACGAATTCACCACTTATAAATTGGAAAATGAATACGCTGATATCAGATATGTCTTTATTGATGGTATTAAAGCGGGGCAAAAATACGGCTTCATTGCCGAAACGGACAATGGCCCTATCCTGCTTTCAGACCCGTATGCCAAAGCAATAAGCGAACCGCTCGATTACGTCACGCCATATACCAATGAAAAAAGCTTTGCTATGGCGAAATGTGTCGTTGTTGATGACACCTTCGATTGGCAAGATGTAGAAAAGCCACGCATTAGCCGCGAAGATACCGTTCTTTTTGAAACGCATGTAAAAGGTCTATCTCAACTGCACCCAGAAGTGGCTGCCAATACTAAAGGACGCTACTTAGGGTTAGTGAGCCCTGAAATGCTTGCGTTCTACAAACAGCAAAATATCAACTCTCTACAGCTTTTGCCCATTGCCGCATGCATGCATGAACCACACCTATTAGACATGGGTAAAGTGAACTATTGGGGTTACAACCCATACTTGTTTATGGTGCCTGACCCTCGCTACGCAGAGAAAGATGCCGTAAACGAGTTAAAGACTGCGATTCGTGAACTTCACCGAAATGGCATCGAAGTCATTCTAGACGTGGTGTACAACCACACAGCAGAAGGTGGCGAAGGTGGTACAACCTTCAACCTCAAAGCGCTAGATAGCCGCTACTACATTAAACATGGCTGCCATTACGCGAACTTTACTGGTTGTGGTAACACCGTTGATCTCACCCACCAGCCAGCACTCAACTTAGTGATGGATACGCTTCGCTATTGGGTAAGTGAGTTCCAAGTCGACGGCTTCCGTTTTGATTTGGCTGCAACACTGGGGCGCGAAGGTGACAACTACAACCCTGAGGCTGCATTCTTTAAAGCTGTGGCTCAAGACCCTGTACTTAAAGAAACCAAGCTCATTGCAGAACCTTGGGACATCGGTCCGAATGGCTACCAAGTGGGTAATTTCCCGCTAGGCTGGAATGAGTGTAACGACAAACTACGAGACATCACACGTAGCTTCTGGCGTGGTGATCAAGGCTACCTAAAAGAGTTTGCGACTCGTTTGATGGGGTCTCGTGATATCTACAGTGCAGCGCACTGGCCTTACAAACTCACCGTCAACTACATCACTTATCATGATGGTTTCACCATGCAGGATCTTGTTTCTTACAAGCATAAGCACAACGAAGAGAATGGTGAGAACAACCGCGATGGACACGGTGACAACCGTTCTGAAAACTACGGTGTTGAAGGTGAAACCGAAAACCTGTTAGTTATTACGACACGTGAAAAGCAGAAACGAAACTTCATGGCGAGCCTGCTGTTTGCTTTTGGTATTCCTCATATTTTGACGGCCGATGTGTTATCTCATACTCAAAAAGGTAACAACAACGCTTACTGCCAAGATGGCGTGACCAGCTGGCTTAACTGGGAAGATTCAGAGCGCAAGACTTACTTCAAGACTTGGTTATCTGAAATGATCTCTGCTCGTCAGCAATACATGGTGCCGTTTATTAAGGCGTTCAGTGGCGAAAAGCGTAACTCTAACCGCATCTTCTGGAGCCGTGTCGATGGCACACTTATGGAGCATGACGACTGGAACCGCTTAAGCTCAGTCGCTTTGCATTTAGGTATTGGTAAAGATGGCGACGAGTTAATTTATCTTATCAACCAAACCAATGCGCCAGCACGTTTCTCGTTACCGAATGACCGTGAACAAAACTGGGTAACCATCTGTGATACCAACTTGCGAAACGTTAAACCCGGTCATGCAGAAGGTGAAATGTTGTTGTCGCCAACTTCGATGGCAATTTTGCACTATTCGCCAGATCAGGCTGATTTGATTAAAGCAAAAGCTTAGTCAGCTTAATAAAACACCGAAAACCATAGAAGCCAGTTATATTTATAGCTGGCTTTTTTGTTAGCTGAATATCACAAAAATCATTCATCCATATGGAATCATTTGCATTGATGTGGTTAATGAAACTGTTTAGTATTGCCGTACTATAAAAATGAATCTATAACGTCTTTGGATATCATGGCTTTACCTAAAACATTAATTCGGCTTTTTAAACCATACATTATTTTATTAACTGGAGGGATGCTCTATCTTGCTATGACTCAGCTTGAAAAAGTAGAAACAGCAGCAACAGAACAATCATCATCAAACATTCGTATCGCAAGCTCTACCATTCGTTCCAACATCGAAGCCACATTCGGCAAACTCTATTTTTTAGAAACCAGTCTAGGCTTGCCTAAAACGGCTCCAATCGGTGATAAAAAATTCAGAGAATTGAGTGATAATATTCTAAGAAGAACACCAAATTTCTCCGATATCGTTCGATACCAACCTAACTCCCAACATTATGTCTCCACTCGTGGCCTTCCTCTTTCCAATGAACAAATCGCCACAATACAATGGCATTCAATAGACGGTGTTGTAGAAGATTTTTACATCTCTTCCGTTTACCAAAAAGCCGATGGACGATGGGTTTTCGCCGTTAAACACACTGCAGAAAAGCTCAACGAAGAAATATGGATTGAGTTTGATTTAATGCATACCACGCAAGGTTTAAGAGATTTAAAAACGCTTAATAATGGCTATGTATTTGTTGTAGACAGAGCAACAGAGCGACTGGTATTCCACCCGGATCCACAGCGTATCGGTTCTAAATCCATCAGCTTCCATGCAGGGATCAGCCACCAACTCTCACAAGGTGAAACCGTTGGTAAGCACGAATATTACTATCAAGATAACTTCAAAATATCGGTATTTGACGCAGACAACAGCTTAAATTGGGTGTTCATTGCGGGCACTGACCGCCATGACATCTTAACCAGCTCACATCAATTTACGTTGACGGGCTTAGTACTGGGCTCACTCCTGCTATTGTGGATTGGTGCCAACTATCTGGCTTATCGTTTGAACGTGTCCTTGTCGCAACTGAATAAAGTCGATGACCTTGTAAGCTTTAAGCGAGAGTTAAAATCCATACTGGATAGTTTCACCTACCAAAAAGGCATTCAATTCTGTCTCTATCAGCTTGAGAACCACGCATTCAGTACCATCGACTATCACGGAAACAAATCCACGGTACATTGTGACAAAGCCCTTGCAGAGCGATTTACACCGGACACTATGGCTTACCGAAGTGGTAAGTACGCCGATCCACTGGCGTGTAAACTCAAAATACACCAACGTCATTACTGTATTCCTTTGCACTCTCGTCAGCAGTTGATCGCAGTGTTGTACGTAAACGTAAACTTACCGATCAGCCAGAGTATTCTACGAATGATCCGTGATTACACTGAAGTCTCTTTGTCTAACTTACTGCTTCAACATCAATTGAGCAGCAAAGATCTGATGACGCAGTTAGACAATAAGAGCAGTTTCAGCATCGCCATCGAAAACTACGTGAGCGAGCCCGATACCTATGTCGCTCTGCTTGATATCGATAACTTCGACCACGTAAACCGAGCCTACGGTGAAGCGGTTGGCGACAAGATGATCAAGCTGACTGCAGAATCGATACGCAGTTACTTCCCCAAGCCAAAGGGACTTTGCTTGGCTCGTGTTGGAGGAAAGGAGTTCGCAGTATTATTCAAAGCCAATGATGTGAAAGATGCCAAATTCCAGCTAGACCAGTGCAGAGTCGCAATCGCGGAGAAAACCATCGTCACTCCAGATATCACCTTATCGCTAGGGGTTAGCGTGGGATACTCGCAAATAGAGGGTGAAACAGACTCAGCTTTAGCGCTGGCGGAACAAGCGAAACTTATCGCGCAACAACTTGGTAAGAACCGAGTGGAAGGCCATATCAGAGCCGTTGCCAAAGCATCGTAAACCTATACTTACATTTCTGTAGCCACTACAAAGCACCTAGGATTCACACCCTAGGTGCTTTTGTTTTTCTAGAAAGTCATTACAATGCGCCTTCGATAAGACAACACCCCTTTTCTAACGACGCGAACCTTATGAAGCTAAGTAACCGACTGCAAACTCTCCACTCCCTTGTCAGCAATGACTACCAGCATATTTGGGACTGTTGCTGTGATCATGGCTTTTTGGGTGTTCAACTGTTATCGGATAATAAAGCGCCTCAGATTCACTTTGTCGACATTGTCCCGTCTCTGATGAGTGAGCTTGAAGGCAAGCTAGCGCGCTACTTTCCGCAAGATAACAGAGCCGAACAAACGGTTAGCAGCCAATGGCAAGTCTACTGCATGGATGTCGCCGCTATTCCGCTTGAGAAACATACAGGCAAACACCTAGTTATTATTGCGGGTGTCGGTGGCGATCTTACTCAAAAGCTCGTCGATGATATTCATCGTCAACACCCAGACAAAGCGATCGATTTCTTGCTTTGTCCGGTGCATCAGCAATTCGAGTTGAGAAGCCATTTAAAGGCGATCCATTTTGGTCTTATTGATGAAGTGTTGATTGAAGAGAACCGTCGTTACTACGAGATTTTATTGGTGAGTAATAGTCGCGGTGATTCAGAAAAGAGCCAAACCGTTAGCGAGATATCAAACGTCGGTGACAAGATCTGGACACCAAGTTGTGATGAACAAGTGAAGGTATCACAGCAATACAAAGCCAAAACATTGCAGCACTACTTACGTATCCATCAAGGACAAGAGAAGCAAGGAAAACCTAGCCAAGTAAAGCATATTATTGATGCTTACCAGGCGGTTAAGCCATAGTAAGTACTAACTTAATGGTTTGAATATTAAGAAAGTCAAATTAATAAAAAAGCCGATAGTTCAATGAGCTATCGGCTTTATTAATGCTATCGATTCAGTTTTAGCTTACTGTTCTTGTTTCTTATAAGCCACATCAGGCTCGTCAACTGTCTCTACCTCAGAAGGCTTATCAACCCCATAAACCGTATCAAGGTAGACGTCTTTCTCTTTCCACGTGCTGTTCAACCAATTGTGGAAGCGACGTTTAAAAGCCTTATCTTCAAAGTAATTACCGTTCACGTTCTCATCCATTGGATGCAATTTAATACGCACAACGACCTTAGTCATTTTGCCCTTCAGCATATCTTCAAACGGAGAGGTTTGGTTTTCAGGGTAAGCTAAGGTCACATCCACGATGCCATCCAAAATTGGGCCCATTGCAGATAAAGCAAATGCCACGCCCCCAGTTTTCGGCTTCAATAAGTGGCGATAAGGGGTCTTTGCTGACGCCAGTTTCTCGTGGTTTGCACGAGTCCCTTCAACAAAATTAACCAATGTTGTCGGTGCTAATTTGAACTTAGTACACGCTTTATTGATTGCATTAAAATCATCATTACGGCGTTCTGGGTTGCGTAATAGGAACTCACGAGAGTGGCGTCTCATGAATGGCATATCTAAGCCCCAGCAGGCCAAGCCAACAAATGGTACGTACAACAATTCATGTTTCAAGAAGTACTTCGTCATCGGCATTTTGTCTTTTAGGATTGAAGACAAAATCACAATATCTGCCCAGCTTAGGTGGTTGGACATCATCAAATACCACTGCTTGGTCGAAATATCTTCCCCCCCTTCCACTTGCCATTCGATATCGTTATTGGCGTTCAACATCCATAAATTAAGAGAAGCCCAACACCAGAATGTGAAGTTAGCTAAGCGAGTGCATGATTTTTGAACGACAGAAATTGGCAAAATAAGTTTGATTAGGGCAAACAGGCTCACAGCCAATGCGGTGAATGCAGTATTAATGGTCACGAACAATACGTTCAAGGCCATACGAAGATTATCAAGCATAAAACACAGTTATATTGAGAACGAAAGCCGCCATTATACGCATCTATAAATTATTCTCTTCAGTAATTGGTTGAATATCCTAGGGGTCAAACCACTCAACCTATGTTAACGATGTTCAACCAGCTAAAGTCTATTAAAACGAAACCAAAACACATGCACGAGTCATTTGGACTCAAATAGTATATTGTCTTTTTGACAACATTCGACCCAATAATTAACCTTTAATAAGTATTGATAAGCATTCTCATTATTGACGTGGTACATGCAACTCTAAAGTGTAAATAGTTGAGTATCCTTAATGAGATAACTTCTCTTCTTAAAGGTGGATGATATGACAGATATTCCTCATGGTTTAGTTACAGGCAAAGTCCTAAACAAAACAGAATGGACAGATCAATTGTTCTCACTCCAGGTTAGTGCACCTGTCTCTTCTTATCAGGCAGGTCAGTTCACGAAACTTGGCTTACTTAACAGTGAGGATGAGTTCGTAAGACGCGCCTATTCGATGGTGAACGCGCCAGAGCACGAACAAGGTCATCAACATCTGGAATTTTTGATTATTAAGGATCAGAACGGTCAGCTTTCACCTCAACTTCATGAGTTGAAGATGGGCGATGACATCTTTGTCGGCAAAGACCCAAGTGGCTTTATGACCTTAGATGAGATCCCAGAGATCGCCGACGATCTATGGATGCTTTCAACCGGAACCGCGGTAGGCCTATTTATCTCAATACTTGAGAGCATGCAGATACAGCAAAATGAGTTGGCTTCAGACAAAGCCTCTTCATTCAAGAATCTGGTTCTAGTGCATGCTGTAAGAACAGAGCAAGACCTGACTTATCGAGATCGTATCACTCAACTCGTTAATCACTTTCAAGGGAGACTTAAATATGTGCCAATTATTTCTAGAGAATCAGTTACCGGAACTTTGCGCGGACGAATCCCAAATTTGTTACTTGGAGGCGACCTCGAGCAAGCCGCGTCTGTCGCTTTCAATCAAACCCGCAGTTTTTTCTACCTTTGCGGCAATCCGCAAATGGTTCGTGACACAAGCGAAGCGCTAACTAGCTTAGGTTTCGAAAAGCACTTACGCAGAAAACCCGGTCAATTCAGCAGTGAGAACTACTGGTAAATAACAACCGCCACTCGTTAGACAGAAGCACAACTTTCAAAGAACAGTTAGAGAAGAGGTTTTATATGAGTCATTTACGTATTCCGTCACACTGGAAAATTCAACGTTCCACACCCGAAAGTAAGATTCATTCAATATTGATGAACTTATAAGCAAGCAACCTCGTAATGTGATTTTTAATGTTCAATAAGTGAAGACAAAAGATCAAATAACCATAGCAATTACAATGACTAATGGTGATAGACAAGAGAAAAAAACTCTAGCACACTGAACAGAGTTGTAGGGCATGTTGACCTATCGAGCTGATTTTTGCAGCCGTTTGTGGGTTATTTATACAAGGCAGAGAATTCGACGTGTAGCTCGCCTACATGAGAATTCGATAACGCTGTAGAAAGAAACCACAAACACTGCCCGAAGGGTTCGGCTAAAATCGTTTTACTCTTTGTTGAGAGGGTTTTGCTTAGAATGACTAGGCGGCAAACCTCTCGTCGCGATTAAAACGATTTTATCTCGAACAAAACTTAACCGCGAAAGGTCAACATGCCCTTGTTTTAATCACGTTTCAGAGAATGAATTAGTGGGTTATTTATATTTTAGGTAAGAGAGGAAGCCATGCTCAACATTGCTTTTTTTAGCTCAAAATCATACGACGAAAAATCATTCGAACTGGCAAAAGGCGAACTCAACGCTGAGTTTCATTTTCACGATTTTCGACTCACCACAACAACAGCAAAAATGGCGCACGACAACGAAGTGGTTTGTGCGTTTGTAAACGATGACCTATCGCGAGACGTGTTAGAGATTCTTGCTCAAGGCGGCACCAAGTTAATCGCGATGCGCTGTGCGGGCTTTGACAAGGTCGACCTAGACGCAGCCAAAGAGTTTGGTCTGCAAGTGGTTCGCGTTCCGGCTTACTCACCAGAATCGGTAGCAGAACACACGGTTGGCATGATGATGTGTTTGAACCGTAAACTACACAAGGCATACCAACGCACTCGTGATGCGAACTTCTCTCTTGAGGGGTTAGTTGGCTTTAACTTCCACGGTAAAACGGTCGGTATGATTGGCTCGGGTAAGATTGGCCTAGCGACGATGCGAATTCTGAAGGGTTTAGGCATGAATATCCTATGCTATGACCCATATCCAAACCCGTTAGCTGTTGAGTTAGGCGCTAAATACGTTGAACTCGACGAACTTTACCAAGAGTCTGATGTGATTTCTCTACACTGCCCAATGAGTAAAGAGAACTACCACCTATTAGATGCGACTGCGTTTGAGAAGATGAAAGACGGCGTGATGATTGTCAACACCAGCCGTGGTGAACTACTGGATTCCACAGCTGCTATCGAAGCGCTTAAACAGAGTAAGATTGGCGCACTTGGTCTTGATGTGTATGACAACGAGAAAGAGCTGTTCTTCCAAGACAAATCAAACGATGTGATTGTCGATGATGTGTTCCGCCGTCTATCTGCTTGTCACAACGTGCTGTTCACAGGTCACCAAGCTTTCTTAACCAAAGATGCTCTGTTCAATATCGCGAACACAACACTCACCAGTGTTGATGCTTTCTTTGCTGGCAACACCAGCGGCAACGAACTCGTTTAATAACAGATTGAGTTAACAGCAGGCTGAGTTAAAAACAAACTAGGTCTACAGATACAAAGCCACGCTATTCTGAAGTGAACAGCGTGGCTTCGTCGTTTATTCAGTATTCTAAAACCGTTCCTAGACGCAGAAATGACAATCTTCAGTGTCTAAACCATAAACGCCTTTTCTAATAGCAAGGTGCTCTTCACCGGCTTTGACGCCCATCTCGTAACCTGTATTAAGAGTACTTTGATCCATAGTTAAACGCTTAACCGCGAAGGCTTCAGGTGGCGCTATCACTTTAATAGTCGCATCTTTGGGTGGGTTACGAATGAACTCCAGAGACTGGTTGTAGTTTTCAGCACGTACCGCCATCGACTCAGCAATATTCGGGAATTTCTTTAATAGTTTCTTCAGCATCCATTGGTGCTTTTGAGGCTTCATTCGGTAGCTCAATGGGTGAGACAGAATCACGGTAATATCGCGTGCGCCACGGCGATATGCTTCACGAACCGGAATCGAATCGGCTACACCGCCATCGGTATAACAGCCACCAGAGAAACACGGAGTTTCACGGTAAGCGATAGGTAAAGCCGTTGTTGCTTCAACAACATTAGAAAGGTTTTCTGGCTTAATATGGTAGTAGTCTGCACTGCCCGTATCGACATTTGTGACAGCAGCAATGAGTGGGATACTTGAAAACAACTCACCACAATCGAGCGGATAACGTTGATTGGATTCGTTCCATAACCATTTAACATCTACCAAGTTACCGCCTTTGGCAAAGCGAGCAGGATTAAAGAAAGTTTTATCCGTCGCCATCGTGGTGATCACATCATAACTGCGTTTTGGTGCATGAGATAAGTATCCAACCAGATTCGACACACCTGCAGATACGCCGATGGCAAAATCATAAGGACGGAAATCGTCTTGCATGAAGGCGTCTAAAACTCCAGCAGCAAAAATACCTCTCATTGCTCCACCTTCAACGATTAATGCGCTCTTATTCATCTCAAACTCTTCTACTTTATAAACTGATAGTCGTAGAATAATCCCATCACTCTTACAAAGATAATGGGATAGATTTATCAATTCGATAGGTAAAAACTATCAATGTGGATTATTAAATTTTTCAATGATTTAGGGTTGCTTAATAAACAGCGAGATCAAAAAAGGCCGTTGAGTGATTCACTCAACGGCCTTTCAATTAACGAATCAAGATGATTGATTACGACTTAAATTCGCTCACGTCGATTTCAAGCAGTTTACCAATGCCTTCACCGTATGCAGGGTCAGCTTTGTAACAGTGTCTTAGGTGACGCAATTGAATCTCTTTTGGCACGCCGCCTAGGTTGCGAGCAGTGTTATCAAAAAGAATCGCTTGCTTCTCTGGTGTCATTAGGCGGAACAAGTCACCCGGTTGCGAGAAGTAATCTTCATCTTCGCGGTGATCCCAGTGTGCTGCTGCGCCATCTAGGTTCAGTGCTGGTTCAGCGAAATCTGGTTGCTCAGCCCATTGACCTTCGTTGTTTGGCTCATAACCTAATGTGCCACCGAAGTTACCATCGACACGCATCGCGCCATCACGGTGGTAGCTGTGTACTGGGCAACGAGGCGCATTCACTGGAATGTGCTGATGGTTTACACCCAAACGGTAACGTTGTGCATCACCGTAAGCAAACAGACGACCTTGCAGCATCTTGTCTGGCGAGAAGCTGATACCTGGAACTACGTTCGCTGGGTTGAATGCTGACTGCTCTACTTCTGCGAAGAAGTTTTGCGGGTTACGATTTAGCTCAAATTCGCCCACTTCGATCAACGGGTAATCTGCATGAGGCCAGATCTTAGTCAAATCGAACGGGTTGTATGGAACCTTCGCTGCATCCGCTTCTGGCATCACTTGTACTTTCAACGTCCATTTCGGGAAATCTTGGTTATCGATGCTGTCTAGCAAATCACGTTGGTGGCTTTCGCGATCATCACCGATCACTTGTGCCGCTTCTGCATCAGAAAGGTTCTTAATACCTTGCTGAGATTTGAAGTGGAATTTCACCCAGAAACGTTCGTTATCAGCGTTGATGAAGCTGAACGTGTGGCTACCAAAGCCGTGCATGTGACGGTAAGTCGCAGGGATACCACGGTCACTCATTACGATAGTAATTTGGTGCAGAGCTTCCGGCAAAGAAGTCCAGAAATCCCAGTTGTTTTTCGCGCTACGCATGTTGGTGCGTGGGTCACGTTTCACCGCGTGGTTTAAGTCAGGGAACTTAAGAGGATCACGAAGGAAGAATACTGGCGTGTTGTTACCCACCATATCCCAGTTGCCTTCTTCAGTATAAAACTTCAACGCGAAACCGCGAATATCACGCTCCGCGTCCGCTGCGCCACGTTCGCCCGCTACCGTTGTAAATCGTGCAAACAGATCCGTCTTTTTACCGATTTCAGAGAATAGTTTAGCTTTGGTGTATTGAGTAATATCGTGAGTCACAGTGAAAGTGCCGTAAGCCCCTGAACCTTTCGCGTGCATACGACGCTCTGGAATCACCTCACGATCAAAATGCGCCATTTTTTCTAAAAACCAAACATCTTGAAGAAGTTGAGGACCGCGTTTACCCGCAGTTTGGACATTCTGGTTATGAGCAACAGGACAACCCGCAGCTGTAGTTAATTTTTTACTCATCATCTATTCCTTATTACCTTTTAGATGCACCATCTTTGTTGCATCTTTACTTCTGAATGGTGGCTATTCATCACACAAAACCACGCAGTAATTAAGGATATAGAATACGCCTGGGCTAAAGTAAAATATAATCGTTTGTATTTATCGTTATCATGGATAAAACCTATCAAATTAATGATCTAAATCATAATCATTCAATATTGACAATAATATTTACAATATAATAATCATGAACTTACAACACGCAGAAAACCAAAGCTAGGCGCAGCCTACCTCGTAGAAGCCACTATTTTTGAGATATTTTGTGACCTAACCGTAAAGTCGCTGCGATATTTCTTGCCGTTCTTGTTAAGTTAAGCTCCGCCTCTTGTAATACTTTTTCTAAAGTTTGTGGCGATCTTACAGTTCCAAACAAGCTGCTCATTTCGCCGTAAAGCGCTTCTACTTCGGTGCCTAAAGATCCGGCAATTCCTATGGTTGGAATGCCCTGTAAGCTCGCACGTTTGGCAATGCCATAAGGTGTTTTTCCTTGCAGAGTTTGATTGTCCATTTGCCCTTCACCGGTAATCACAAGATCTGCGCCTTTCAATACTTCATCGGCTTGCAAAACATCAAGCACCATCTCAATACCCGGTTTAATCTGCATGTTAAACAACAAACCAAGCCCCATTGGAGCACCACCAGCCGCGCCATAACCAGTACGCTTGTGAACGGGATCATCCCCACGAACACAACCTTGCGATTCAACTACTTGAGCAAAATTCTCAAGCGCCTTATCAAGCATCACAACTTGTTCTGGGCTTGCGCCTTTTTGTGGGCCGAATATATGGCTAGCACCGTTATCACCACACAACGGATTATCGACATCGCACGCCACAATTAACTCGATATCAGCATAGCGTGAATCTAAACCAGTAAGATCAATCGATGATAAATCAGCTAGTGCAACGCCACCTCGGTTAAGCTCTTGCCCTGCATTATCTAACAGTGTCCCACCTAATGCTTGAACAATACCTGCACCGCCATCATTAGTTGCACTGCCACCCAATCCAAGAATAATCGTTTGAGCGCCCTGCTCTATCGCCTCCAAAATCAATTGCCCCGTTCCGAATGAAGAAGCAATCAATGGATCACGCTGCTCTGGTTTCAACAAGTCCAAACCAGAGGCAGCGGCGATCTCAATTAAAGCCGTTTTCTTAGGATTCTGATCCGACGGTTCTAGCATTGCCCATTCTGCATTGACTGGTTGCCCTAACGGCCCTTCGACTTGGCTATGTCGCTTTTCACCAACAAGCCCTTGGAGCAATACATCCACAGTCCCTTCACCACCATCAGCCAAAGGCAATGTTACGTATTCAGCGTCTGGGAAGATTTCACGAAAGCCCTTTTCAATACACGCCGCCACAGATACAGCCGATAAAGATTCTTTAAACGAGTCTGGTGCAATAACAATTTTCATACTGAGAGATCCAAAAGATTAGTAATTTTGATGAGTGCCCGATCCAAAAATGCCCCTATTGAAGATCAGCAAGCTAATCACTTAATAGGGGCAGTATATAAAGGTAAGTAGTATTAGTTAGTAACGGCTGTCTTTACTTGTGATTTCTCTTTGCTTTTTAGCCACACGAATACAGCACCTAGAACCGCAATTGGAATCAGTGGGTCGATCAACGTACCGCCTTTACCAAACACTAAGTTTAGAATCATGATGATGCTTGCACCAATCGCCCATGCGATAGTTGAAGACACAGACCAGATCTTAATTTGGTCAGCAAGTTCAGTAATACCTAACGTACGGTTGATGATGTGGAAGTATGAATCGTTCAAATGAGAGAAGCCAACCGGACCTACCGCACATGCAAGTGCTACGAATACTGGGTCTAGACCTAACGTTTCAACCAATGGCAGCGTCATCGTTGCTGCAACCATCATTGATGCCGTTGCTGAACCTTGGATTAGACGAAGCATTGAAGCAATTGCTAGTGGTACAAGTAGTGGTGGAATACCGCTGCTCGCGATAGCTTCGGCTACTTGAGGGCCAGCACCTGATGCTTTAAGTACTGCACCCATTGCGCCACCACAGCCAGTTACCACAAGAATTAGACCTGTAGTAGACAGAGCATCATCCATAGAGCTAACCATGTCTTTGCGCTCAATATGACGAGTAAGACCGTATAGCGCCATAAGAACACCGATACCAACAGCAACCACTGGGTTACCAATCAACGAAATAACGTTGTGCATTGCAGTGTCACCTTGACCAACAAGCGTGTTGATTAGGATGAATGCGATTGGCAGCAGAATTGGACCGAATGATAAAAAGTTACTTGGTAGCTCTCTGTCATCTGTTTCTTTTACTTTCTCAAGGTTTGCCCAATCAGCTTGGTTAGTAATCCATGTCTCACCGTTTGGTACGCGGTAGTACTCGTTACCTACTCGGCGAATATAAATCATAGAAAGAAGCATCATAGGGATAGAAACCATCAAACCCCATAACATGTATTCACCTAGATCTACACCCAGAATTCCAGCCACAGCAACTGGACCCGGTGTTGGTGGCACAAGTGCGTGAGTGATAAGCAAGCCAAGCGCTAGAGTTACACCAAGGCCAACCGCTGACTTACCCGTATCACGTGAAATTGCGCGAACAAGAGAATGCAAAATGATGTACGCAGAGTCACAGAAAACTGGGATAGCGACAAGTACACCTGTAAAACCTAGTGCTAAGTCTTCACGACCTTTACCACACAGCTTTACAAACGTTTTTGCCATTCTAACAGCCGCACCAGAACGCTCGAAACACGCGCCCATGATAACGCCGAACGCGATAATCAAACCAATACCACCAAGCACGCCACCAAAGCCGGCTTTAATTGCGTTGATCAGCTCTGTTGGTGCCATACCAGCGAATAGCCCCATGATGATACTTGCAATAATCATCGCAAGCGCCACTGGGATTCTTGTTTTAATGATCATGCCCATCATGGCTAAAATGCCAATTACGATGCCTATCAGTGCTCCATCCATTTTTATATTCCTTTTGTCTCTTTCTTCATTTTTAGAAAATTTGTAGGGTGGTGCATATGGGTGATACCGGGTCACCCATTGCACTTTATCGTTATGTGTTGGCTTACCTGTAAGCCGTGTTATCTAAATCAGTTTTTACTTTTATGATTCGTTACATATAAACGCCATTCACACCGCGCTATAAATAACTTTTTACCCAGCTAAGCCCCTCTTCTGTCGTGCTTCTTGGGTTATATTCACAGCCAATCCAACCTTGGTAACCTGAATCATCCAAAACACTAAATAAATGTGGGTAGTTCAGTTCGCCTTCCGATGGTTCATGCCTCTCTGGTACAGAAGCAATTTGGATATGACCGGTATAAGCAGCAACTTCACGAATCAAAGTACTTAAATCACCATCCATGATTTGCGCGTGATAAAGGTCGAGTTGAAGTTTCACATTTGGTCTATCGACCAACTTAATCAGTTCGACAGCTTCACGTTGATGCGCCACAAAATAGTTCGGAACATCACGGCTATTAAGAGGTTCAATCATCAATTCGATGCCTTGCTCAGCAAACTTATCAGCCGCAAAACGAATGTTTGAGATGAAGGTTTCAACGTGTTGTTGCTTAGTAAAGTTCTCATTCAATATGCCGGACATTGCATGGACTTTTTTACAGCCCAGAGCTTTCGCGTACATAAGCGCCGTATCAACACTAGCTTTAAATTCCTCTTCACGATCTGGAATAGCGGCAAAACCACGCTCACCCGCATCCCAATTACCTGGAGGCATGTTAAAAAGCGCCTGCTCAAAACCAAATCTCTGCATTTTTGCTGCAAGCTCTTCGGCCTCAAATGCATAAGGGAATAGGTATTCAACAGCTTTGAAACCGGCTTGGTGTGCTTTTTCAAAACGCTCTAGAAATGGTACTTCTGTGAATAACATCGTTAAGTTTGCTGCGAACTTAGCCATTATTTGCCTCTCCCTTTTAAATCCATCACTTCTTCGTCCGTTAGGTAACGGATATCATTCCCTTTCAATAAGAATGCTAATTTGGCGGTCTCTTCTAGCTCTTCAGCGTTATCAACGGCATCAACAAAGTCAGTGCCTGTTACTACTGGGCCGTGGTTTGCTAACAAAAATGCTCGATAATCACCTGCTCGTTTTGCCAACTCTTCAGCGATTTGTGGGTCACCCGGACGTAGGTAAGGAATCACTGGTAACTCACCAATTCGCATCACGAAATACGGTGTGAAAGCCTTAATCGCGTTATTACGATCCAACCCTTCAAGGCAAGACAACGCGGTAAGGTAAGTAGAATGCAAATGAACAATCGCATTGCATTCTGCATTATTTCTATAAATCGCTAAGTGGAATGCCGCTTCTTTAGAAGGCTTCTTACCTGAGATGTGGTTGCCATCGATATCAACAACCGACAATTCCTCAGCGACAAGGCGACCAAATGAAGAGCCTGTTGGTGTTGCTAGAAAATGCCCATTAGGTAATTTGATAGACAGGTTACCTGCACCACCAGTGGCGTAACCTCGTTCGAACATTGAACGAGCGAGCGTGACCATTTGCTCTCTTAACTGCTGCTCGTTCATCAAAACTTTACTCATTTGAATCTCGCTTATGAAAAGAATGATTGAGCTTTAGCGAAGAAGTTTTTATCACCAAAATTGCCCGATTTTAGCGCTAGTGATAGCTCACCTTCGACCGATTTAACCCAAGGCACACCTGGTGCGATTTGAGGGCCAATATGAAAACCTTTCACGGCTAGACTTTGCGTCACTACGCCTGATGTTTCACCACCAGCAACAATGAAGTTTTTCACACCATGTTGGTGCAGTTTGATAGCGAGTTGACTAAAAAACTGTTCAACGGCGTGGCTTGAAGCTTGTGCGCCGTACTCTTCTTGAATGGCTTTCAGTGCGGCGGCATCTGCGGTTGCATAAACCAAAGGAGCAAACTCGCCTTGGTTATTGGTCATCACCCAATCGAACACATCATTGGCGTATTGATCATTGGTTAAGCAAGCCTTCACATCGATAGCAAAGTGAGGAGCAAGCTGCTTGTATACCGCAACTTGTTGGTTAGTCATCACTGAACAAGAACCAGAGAACACAACGGTTGGTGCTTTGACTGGGCTACCGGCATGTTTTGCATCACTTTGGTCAGCAAGATGTCCTGTCCAATTTTTAGCGATACCAGCAGCTAGGCCTGAGCCACCTGTGATTAGCTTCAGAGATTTAGCCGCTTGACCTAACGTCACCAAGTGCTCTGCATTAAATGCGTCTACCACGGCGTAGCGACTACCTTGAGCTTTGAGTTCGTTAAAACGAGCGGTAACCGCATCAGCGCCCTGTTCAATCGTTTGAAAGTTAACTAAACCGGAAACACCTTCTGATTGTGCGTCCATCATTCGAACCACACTTGAATCCGTCATTGGTGTAACAGGGTGATTACGCATACCTGAATCACTGAGCAACTCACCAAAAACAAACAAGTGACCGTTGTAAACCGTGCGACCATTTACTGGCAATGCAGGGCAAACCATAGTGAAAGATTCTCCAAGTTCCGCCAAAAGTGCATCTGTTACGGGACCAATATTGCCCTCAGCGGTACTGTCGAACGTTGAGCAGTATTTAAAGTAAAACTGTTGGCAACCTTGAGATTGAAGCCATTTAAGCGCAGTAACCGAATCCGTCACCGCTTGGTCAACTGGGCAAGAGCGAGATTTAAGGCTGATCACCACAGCATCTGCTGATGTGTCAAACTCTCCCGTTGGAATCCCATTCAGTTGAACAGTGCGCATACCGTTTTCAACCAAGAAACCAGCAATGTCTGTTGCACCTGTAAAGTCGTCTGCAATAACACCTAATAACATGATTATTTCTCCGCCTTTGACGTGTTTACACCCGGCAGGTCAATACCTTGGAAGACTTTTATCACTGCACTGTCGTCTTCTTGACCAAATCCAGCATTACTCGCGCTAACGAACATGTTCAGTGCAGCACTTGATAATGGGAGTGGGAATTTCAGGTTTTGAGCGGTATCTGATACCAAGTTCAAATCCTTCACAAAGATATCAACCATAGATTTTGGAGAGTAATCACCATCGACTACGTGCTTCATGCGGTTCTCGAACATCCAAGAGTTGCCCGCTGCATTCGTAACAACGTCGTACATCAAATCAAGCGGAATGTTTGCGCGTGCGGCTAGTGCCATCGCTTCAGCGCCCGCAGCAATATGAACACCTGCTAGTAACTGGTGGATAATCTTAACGGTCGCACCAAGGCCAATGGTCTCGCCGATGTTGTAGACTTTAGCTGCAGTTGCATCAAGTACCGGAGCCAGTGCTTCAAATGTGGTCACCGCACCTGAAGCCATAATCGTCATTTCACCCGCTTCTGCTTTTACTGCACCGCCGGACACTGGCGCATCCAGCATCACAAGATCATGTTCAGCAAGCTGAGCTTCGATTTGTTTCGCGTCTTCTGCTGAGATCGTTGCCGAGACCATAACTGGCGTGTTAGGTCTCAGTGCCGCCGCAAGACCAGTCTTAAACAGTACCGTGTTAACTTGAGCTGCATTCACAACCAATACCAAAACTGAATCAAGTTTGTCGGCAAACTCAACCGCGCTTGTAGAGACCGCTTTTGCGCCATATTCACCCAAGTTTTCAAGCGCTTGCGGATTCAAATCGAAACCATATACATCAAGGCCTGCACGCACGCATGACTTCGCTGCGCCCATGCCCATAGAACCTAAACCGATAACACCAACAGATTGAACTTCTTTCATAGCAAGATGCCTTTCACGTAATTATTGAATTCTAGATTTGTTAATTCTTGTTTATGTTTGTGATTATATGTGAAGCAATCGAATGCGACTTAGTGACAAGTCACACATTTAACAAAAGTTAACATTAATGAGTAATTTAACCCTTTAGAGGCATTAGATAAGGGTAATTTCGGCAGCAATCACAGTTCTAATTGCTATTTCACAACAGATATTCACAGATATTCACAAAACAACCAAAGATTGATAGGATGATGAAAAATAAGAACATAGAAGAAGAATCATGATTCCAGCGGAACGTCAGAGAACCATTTTGTCACTATTATCACACCAAGAAGTGATCAGTATTTCTGAGCTTGTTGAGCACTTAGAGGTGTCTCATATGACTATTCGTCGAGATATCGTAAAGCTAGAGACATCAGGGAAAGTGATTTCAGTTTCGGGTGGCGTTCAGCTGACTAAAGCACTTCACAGCGAATTGTCACACGACATCAAGGTAGAACAGCAAGCAAGCGAAAAAGCTCAAATAGGTCAACTAGCTGCTCAATTGGTTCCTGAGTATTCGACTATCTACTTAGACGCTGGAACAACCTCTTTGGAGATCGCTCACCAACTTGCAGGGCGAGATGATCTGCTTATCATCACCAATGACTTCGCGATTGCCGCATACCTAATGAACAGCACACAATCTGAGATTTACCATACTGGTGGCAAGATTGACCGTGAAAATCAATCGAGTATTGGGGGAAAAGTAGCTGAGTTCTTGGCAGGGATGAATATTGATATTGCGTTTATCTCTTCTTCATCTTGGAATCTAAAAGGGCTCTCGACACCTTGTGAAAATAAGGTATTAGTCAAACAAGCCATTGTTCAAGCAGCTCATTCAAACTATCTGATTTCAGACTCAACCAAATACGGACGTATCGCTACTTTCCACGCCTTAGATTTAAGTGCGCTTGATGGCGTGATCACCGACATTGATCTTTCGAGTAGTGTGATTGATGAGCTTCAAGACAAAGGCATCAAGGTCATTAATTCGTAACGGATCCCTCATCAAATTTCAGGCTCACCAACCAAACATTCAGAACCTGAATACCACCACTCCAAAATCATCTGTTTATCTACTCGATAAAAATAATTCTTACAATTAAGCGTGTTTATTCGTTAATAATATTGTTACTCAACGGCATAATAGTCATGAATCCATTCAAAGAGTTAGGTTATGTTCTACAAGCGTCTTTTGGTATTGGCTTTACCGCTTACTTTTGTGTTTCCCATCCATGCTGAAACGTTTGGTGAGCGAATGGCGCGCATCGAACAAGAGAATGTACTGGCGAAAACCATGAGTGAAGAACAAGTTGAATTGATACAAAAAGTCGTACAGACCAACCACTGCGCTAAAGTGGCGTTAACCCATCACCAACGCATTTTGGGCCAATATAAGGTTGAGACATCTTCTTCTGAGTTATTCGTAAAATGGCGTCAACTCGGTAAGCAGTTAGACGCTCAATACGAGATGGATTACCCCGGCTACCCTAAGCACGCTTTTCAAGAATATCCTGCAGCTTCAGGCAAAGTCGATGGCTACCTTTTTGCTCTAATCGACAATGGTTTAAACGAGCAATCGTGGATCGCCAAAGAATTTAAGCAGTGTAAAAAGAATAAGCTCATATCCCGAACCTAAGCTCTAGTCTGCTCTGGTTCGAGAGTGCTCACTCGCATTAGTTCTAATAAAGTAAGAACAGCCCTTCATAACCGCCAATTTCTATTTCACTCACATAGTCACCAACGTTACCGTTAGCATCAACAGGTTTCATTGGAACATCCAGCGCGATGGTGAGTTTTGCCGCGTCATAAAAGCTCGGATTCTTACCGTGGAAATCCGTGCGATACAACACACGACCATTGCTGAACTCTCTCGCTAACACCATGTCCTCAGGGCCACCAGCAACCACCTGATTTTCAGATTGATACATAAAGTACGTGAACGTCGGTAGAACGTGAGTGATACCATTGGGCAGATCAGCATGCACCATTTCGTTCATCGAGGAATCGCCAACGATGGTGTAGTCAGCAGGCTGAGGTGTCGTTGTCGATAGCATCAAAGGAATCGGCACAAAGCCTTGTGGGATTTGATGACTCGGCTCTCCCAAATCAACAGCCAATAACGAACTTGGTTGGTAGGCGATGTTTTTAGGGACACCACTTTGCCAGAAAGTGTCAGCCGTCGTATTGCCACTTCCATAGACGTAACCATTGTTCCACTGATTAAAGTAGCTATGTTGAGCATGTCGATTGAGGTGGTAGATCGCTAGGGTCGAGTATTGGTCTTGCTTCCAATTCTCTTCACTATTTTCAAGGTACTGAACTCGCCCATAACGCGTTGTCGCCTGAAAAATAACACTTTGTCCATTATAGGCGAGCGCAGAATTATCCCAGAATTTAGAGATCCCCGAGTAACCACTAAACCCAGTAGACGAAAAAATGTAGTGCTCGCGTAAATACAGAGATCCCGCCTCGCTAAGATGAGACTGTCCATTTCTACCCAGTAAGTTCGCGGTTCCGATATTCAACCCAATCGACGCATCACTTTCTAAAGCAGATAGATTTTTCAGAAACGCTGAAAATTGTTGTTTATAGAGATCATCCGCTTGATTCGAACCCGCAACAGCTCCTAACTCTTGAACATGCCCGCCAGAATGAACATAGAACTGATTCGAACCAATAAGCTTATTTGTGTCGTCGTTGTACGCACCATTCAAACCTTGGCTTGCCCAGCTTTGCTTGTAGTAGCGATGAATGGCAGATAGATAATCCGCGTTTGCGACGTTCGTTAGCGACCAAGATGAGTTAGCGCTCCACATTCGACCAAATGGCACAACTCTTGATTCCCAACGAAAACGCGCTGTCGCGTTCTTATTGGTTCGATTTCTATACTCACTTGGCGACAAGTAGTTATCGCCATCTAGGTCTGCAGACACATCAAAGCCGCGGATTTTTCGCCATTGGCTGATAGCATTGCCGTCCGGCGTTGTAATCGGAGCGTCGGTTAACTTGACGGTTGGAAAGCTGTTCTTGAGTTTCACTTCTTTTAAACGCGGCCTGTCGTCGGCGTTCTCACTTTGCCAACGAACTCTCACAACGTATAAGCGCCCACCACCTCTCAAAAAGGTTGAACCAAAATACTGGCCGCCGCCATAACTCGCACCGCTCCCATCATGAGTTGTGGCTCTTAACCAGTTATCCGGAAGGTTCCAGATCACCGATTGGTTTTTGGTCATATTGAGCGTTTTGTCTTTCTTTACATCAAGCCTTTCCCATTGTGAAACCCTACCCTGAGAATCAATAGCAGTTGGGTATTCAATCCAAAATTCACCGCTGCCAGCAAACTGTGAGAACTTAAAGGTCAGCCGTTCGAACTGTTCAGCATGATAGACATACAAAGCCCCACCCTGTTCGAAATTCTCAAACACATCGGCATCCCACGGAGGCTCTTGATACAACCAAAAACCAGCATGGTCTTCACTGGCTGTATAACCCAAGATCATAGGTTTTCGGTTTAAAAGGGTCTTTTCGCCATGAGTTTTATCAACTTCGGCAATGACAGTATCTTCAGAAAAGTGCAGGAAATAGTCTTCGAAATTGAGGCCTTCTAACTCAGCTTGGTTACGGAGATCGTTCTCCAACCAACCCGAGTTCATCGCCATGACTTGGTTGTACATATAACCAATTGTCGTGGCCCGCTCATTGTCGGCTTTGTCGGCATAAGCTCCGAACACAATATCACTGTTGGAAATTTCCCAATCAATGACGGCATTCGTAGATAGTGGGGAGCCCAAAAGATCAACACCAACTTCATGTTGCCCTGGCAGCACAACCGCTGTACCAACAGCAAAAGCGTAACCAGCGATTAAACATGACGGTATGAGTGCGAGCAGCCCAGAAATGTAGGTTTTCATGATTCAAATTTCCTAATCGATACTGTCATGCCTTAAATCACAAAACGAAAAGTCAGCCAACTTACGTGTCAATTTAGGAATCAAAATACGAAAAAAGTATCGACTACATGGCTCTATTGTTCAAGTGCTCGTCTGTCTTGTTTCATCGGTGGCAAGTAAAACGAGCAAATGCCGATTCAAAATCAATGCATTAAGGAAAATATAAGTTTTTGTGATTTTAATTTTATTTGGAAACCAAGTATCTCCGGCTAACGAGAAATCAGCTCAGATTTTCTCAAAATGAGAATAATACGGTTTGGAAGATGAGAAGTTATCAGAGCCTAGAACTCAGAATAGGACTTGGATTTGCTGTATCGAATCTCAGTTTGAGCGCCACACTATTGAAACTCAATTTGGATAGGCTGTCTAAACAAGAACGATGACAACGCTCCTTAAAGCCTCTTGTTCCACTTCCCTTGATGGTCGCGATCGCAATTTTCTTGCGTATCGTAGCTAACATGCTTATCGATATTCTTCAGTTGAATTCCAACTTGATTGAACGCTTGTTGAATAGCCCCTGAGACACTCTGTTGACCTTCGCCACTTAAGAAGTTCGTTCTATCCTGATTGGTATCGAATACACAGACAATTTTCAAACTTTGCGGAAAAGAGGAAAAGTTGACCGAGTGAGTCACCCACAAAAAACCATCGAAGCCTTTCAGCGTGTCTTCACAAACGTCAGTTAACACGTCTCTGATTTGATTCTCGATTTTCTTATCTGATTTACGCATGCGGCAAAGGTCCTATTTAACACCTTAAAAAATAAGGTTTTTCGGTCAGTTTCGTACTACCTGATATTGGACACTGTGGCGGTTTCAAATGCAAAGTATTTATTGGGGAGAGTCGACTGGAAGATATAGAGGAAACGCCTCATGTTTGATAGCTTACGAGGCGATCAAACATGAGACGAGTATAGAATTTACTAAAACATTAGCTCGCCGCTTGTTCCCAATCAGTTAATAACTTCATGATTACGCGAGAGTCTTGGTGGGTTGCCATTGGCGCAGCAAGTTGTGTATCACCTTGCTCAACCGCTTGGCGGATATTGCGCACTTGATAATGGAAACCATCACCTTGCGCTTCGACTTTCACTTCACGTGTCGACGTTTCATAGATCTCTACCGTAAACGTGTTTTCTGCCGTCGGTAGCCATGGATTAGTATCTAGCGTGATACAGCCTTTGCTGCCTAGGATCGTAAAACCATGCTTTAAACCGTGGTCTTCAGCAGTGTGGATTTGTGCGGTAAAACGGTCGTTGAAATGCATCATCGCCGACGATTCACAGATATTGCCATCTTCGCCTCGTCGACCGATTGCTGAGATCTGCACGTCATCGAACACGCTCTCACCAAATTGCTGCTGCGCAACAGAGTGAATCAGCGACATTGGGTAACAGCCAAGGTTGTATAGCGCGCCTTTGCTCGCAGGATTCACGAACTGATCAATCGCCGCAACGTAGGAACCTTGAATTGAACGCACTTCGCCAATCTCACCAGTTGCCAGTTCTTGATGAAGCTTGGTGATAAGTGGATGGTTTAAATACATCAAACCTTCAGCAAAGAATACGCCCGCTTCTTTCACGGCTAGTAAAGCTTGCTCGGTTTTTTCCATATCTACCGACAAAGACTTCTCACACAAGATCGCTTTGCCTTTTTGAGCCGCTTTAATCACATACTCATGATGAACGTGGTTTGGTAGAGCAATGTAGATAATGTCGACCGACTCATCTTCAATCAAGGCTTCATAGTTGTTGAAGGTTCGTGTTGGCTGGTATTGGGCAGCAAACTCATTGAGTGTTTTCTCTGTGCGTCCAGCAACAGCATACAGCTCACTTTGAGCATCGCCTTTAATCGCATCCGCCATTACGCCTGAGATAAAGCTGGTTCCTAGGATTCCCCATTTCATGTCTTAGATCTCCTGCTCTTGTGCTTTGATAGGCCCACGTTGCGTTTCGAATGCTTGAACCAACTCGGTAATATCACGCTCAATAAACGCTTGGGTATGAGGCATCACAAAGTGCTGATTGATCGCCTCGCGGTTTACGTATTGCTCAAGCAAGATCACACGATCGCTTTGGCTTTGATCATAGGTTGCAATTGCTTGTAGGCAGCCCGGTTCGCTTTGCATGTCTAAACAAAACTGTTCGATAGCTTCGAGCGCAGCTGCTCGTTCTATGTTGGTTTTGATCTTAAGTTCGGCAGTAACAAAGATAGTTTCATTCGTTTGAGGCATTGCACACTCTTATTTTAGGGCGTGTTGATCTTTC